>DASVQQ010000007.1:300000-521225 GCA_036389035.1 Jatrophihabitans sp. | reverse complement strand
CCGCCGATGAAGTCAGCCAAGGTGTCGGGCGGCTCGAGGCATCAGGGCTGATGACAGTGAGCGGCACGTGCTTTGCGCTCACGAGCGATGGCCGAGCGCTGGTCGCACGCCGTACAGGCGGTCTGTTCGGGCAGGTTCGCTTGGTAGAGGCGCTGCTTCGTCGCCATGACCTCGTGGACCGGCGGTGGCGAGTTCCTGAGGGCGCACTCGACGCTGCCGTCGACGCCTATCAGCGCGGATGGCGCAAGGCGGATAGGGGCCGATAGCCGTTGCCAGGAACCGTGAGGAGTCATGCTGCGTCTCATGGCATGTCCCGTAGGTTCAGCATCTCTGCCCTACCGGTCCTGACGGCGTGCGAGACTCATCGACTGGGCAGCTGGCAAGTCCCTCAGCTGACGTTGCGGGCCCAGGCAGGCAGGCCGGCGCCGGCCAGCAGCTCGGTGCCGACGTCGGCCAGCGAGGTCATGGCCACCCGCTGCGACCACGGGCCGAAGGAGACCCGGGCCACGCCCAGCTCCGCCAGCTCGCGAGGTTCCGGCGTGCCGGGCAACGCCAGGATGCTCACCTTCTGCTGACCGATCCCGTCGACGAGTTGCCGCACCACCTCGGCGTCGAGCCGGCCCGGCACGAACACGCAGTCGGCACCGGCGTCCAGGAACGCCCGGCCACGCTCGATGGCGTCGGCCAGCAGCTCCGCCGGATCACGGCCACTGTCCAGCAGGTAGGCATCAGTGCGGGCGTTCAGCACGAACGGCACGCCCTCGGCCTCACCCGCCCGCACCGCGGCCCGAACCCCGGCCACCGCCTCGTCCAGCGGGCGCATCTCGTCCTCGATGTTCGCCCCCACCACGCCGACCCCGATGGCTTTGCGGATGGTCTCGGCGACATCGCCGTAGCCCGCCTCGAGGTCCGCGGTCACCGGCAGCGAAACCGCCGCCGCGATCCGGCCGACAGCCTCGATCATCAGCGCGGCAGGGATCTGCTCGCCGTCGGGGTAGCCGAACGACGCGGCGATCGAGTGGCTCGCGGTCGCCACCGCGCGGCAGCCCGGCAAGCCGGCGACGACCTTGGCACTGGCCACATCCCAGACATTGACCAGCACCAGCAGCTCAGGATCGGTGTGCAGGCGCCGGAGCTCGGCAGCCTTGTCGGCAAGGTTGTCTGCAAGGGTCATGCCCGCACCCTAGAGCAATGGACGGGCGCGGTCAGCGAGAGCTGTAGTTCGGCGCCTCGACGGTCATCCGGATGTCGTGGGGGTGTGATTCCTTCAGGCCGGCGGCGGTGATCCGGACGAACTGGCCGTTGCGCTGCAACTCATCGATGGTGTGCGCGCCCACGTAGAACATCGACTGCCGCAGCCCCCCGATCAGCTGGTAGGCCACCGCCGCGAGCGGGCCGCGGTAGGGCACCTGACCCTCGATCCCCTCCGGGATCAGCTTGTCGTTGTCGGTCACATCGCCCTGGAAGTACCGGTCCTTGGAATAGGACTTGGCCCGTCCCCGGGTCTGCATCGCCCCGAGCGAACCCATCCCCCGGTAGGACTTGAACTGCTTGCCGTTGATGAACACCAGCTCGCCGGGCGACTCCTCGCAGCCGGCCAGCAGCGAACCGAGCATCACCGTGTCGGCGCCGGCGGCCAGCGCCTTGGCGATGTCACCGGAATACTGCAGCCCGCCGTCGCCGATCACCGGCACCCCCGCCGGGCGGCAGGCCAGCGCCGCCTCGTAGATCGCGCTCACCTGCGGAACGCCGACCCCGGCGACCACCCTGGTGGTGCAGATAGAACCGGGGCCGACCCCGACCTTGACCCCGTCGGCGCCGGCGTCGACCAGTGCCTGGGCACCGGCCCGGGTGGCGACGTTGCCGCCGATGATGTCGACGTGCTCGGCCGCCGACTCCCGCTTCAACCGCCTGATCATGTCGGTGACACCGGAGGCATGCCCGTTGGCGGTGTCGACGATCAGAACGTCCACCCCGGCCTCGACCAGGGCCATCGCCCGCTTCCAGGCGTCATCGAAGAAGCCGACCGCGGCGCCGACCCGCAGCCGCCCGGAGGGGTCCTTGGTGGCCAGCGGGAACTGCTCGCTCTTGGTGAAGTCCTTGACGGTGATCAGGCCCTGCAGCCGGCCCGCGGCGTCGACCAGCGGCAGCTTCTCGATCTTGTGCTTGGCCAGCAGGCCCAGCGCCACGTCCTTGTGCACGCCGACCTGCGCGGTCACCAGCGGCATCGGCGTCATGACCTCGGAGACCCGGCGGGAGAAGTCGGTCTCGAAGCGCAGGTCCCGGTTGGTGATGATGCCCAGCAACAGGCCGTCGCCGTCGACCACCGGCAGTCCCGAGATGCGGTAGCGGGCGCACAGCGCGTCGACCTCGGCCAGCGTCGCCATCGGCGAGGTGGTCACCGGATGGGTGACCATGCCGGCCTCGGACCGCTTGACCAGGTCGGCCTGCTGGGCCTGCTCCTCGATCGAGAGGTTGCGATGCAGGATGCCGATGCCGCCCTGGCGGGCCATCGCGATCGCCAGCCGCGCCTCGGTGACGGTGTCCATCGCCGCCGATACCAGCGGCAGCTTCAAGGTGATGTTGCGCGACAGCCGCGCCGAGGTGTCGACCTCGCTCGGAATCACGTCAGTGGCCCCGGGCAGCAGCAGCACATCGTCGAAGGTGAGACCCAGGTTGGCGAATTTCGCTGGCACGCCCGCGCCCTGATCGGGCACGCTGTACCCGGGGACGGCGCTGTCATCCCACGCCCCGGGGCCAGCCGCGCCGTGCTCGGGAACCGCGCGATAATCAGCCATCGCGCTGGGCTCGGCAAGTGCGTTGGGATCAGGATCTGTTGGATGGTTGGTGTTCACGCGAACTCCTCGATGCCGGTAACCCATCCTAGGGCCGTTGGCCCTCAACCCCGGGTTGGGCGAGGCGCGGGTGAGCAAAAACTCAGGGCCGGATCAGGGTCACCCCTACTGCCCCGGCATGGCGGATCCGGAAGTCTGCACCTAGCAGCCAGGAAACACCCGGCCCGGCCAAGCATGGCGGGCCTACATCACCGAAAGGCTACCCATGAACTCGCCCGTCAGCACCCCTGCCGGAGCCAACCCTGCCGGCGCCACTCCTGCCGGAGCCAACCCCGCCGGAGCCGCCGACCGATCAGCGGCCGGCACGCCCACCGCCGCCGCCCAGCGCGGCATCGCCGCCCAGGCAATCGAGCTCAGCAAGATCTACGGCAGCGGTGACACCCAGGTTCGCGCGCTGAACGCCGTCTCGGCGGACTTCATCCGCGGTGAGTTCACCGCGATCATGGGCCCCTCCGGCTCGGGCAAGTCCACCCTGATGCACTGCCTGGCCGGCCTGGACACTGCCAGCTCGGGCTCGGTGCGGATCGGCGACACCGAGCTGACCGGCCTGTCGGACAAGAAGATGACCCAGCTCCGGCGGGACCGGGTCGGCTTCGTGTTCCAGGCGTTCAACCTGGTGCCGACGCTGACCGCCCTGGAGAACATCACGCTGCCCATGGACATCGCCGGCCGGCGCCGCAGCGCCGATGACCAGGCCTGGCTGGCGTCGGTGATCGACACCCTGGGCCTGGGTGACCGGCTCGGCCACCGGCCCTCCGAACTGTCCGGCGGCCAACAGCAACGGGTGGCCTGTGCCCGGGCGCTGGCCGGACGCCCGGAGATCATCTTCGGCGACGAGCCGACCGGCAACCTTGACTCCCGATCCTCCGGCGAGGTGATGGGCATCCTGCGCAGCTCGGTCAGCCAGCTCGGCCAGACCGTCGTGATCGTCACCCACGACCCGCGGGCGGCCAGCTACGCCGACCGGGTGGTCTTTCTGGACGACGGCCGGATCGTGGACGAGATGCGCGCGCCCACCGCCGACTCAGTGCTGGACCGCATGAAGAACCTAGAGCAGGTCTGAGATGTCGAGCGCGTCAAGCACCCTCACCAAGCCCGGCTCACCTGGCCCCGGCGGCAGCCAGCAAGCCCTCCCGCCGGCCAAGCCCGGCGCGGCGATGCGCACGGTGTCGCTGCGCAACCTGGCCGCGCACAAGGTCCGGCTGGCCCTCACCGTCCTCTCGGTGGTGCTCGGCACCGCCTTCGTGGCCGGCTCCTTCGTGTTCACCGACACCCTGCAGCGCACCTTTGACGGCATCTTCGAAGACGCCGCGGTGGGCGTGGACGTCCGGGTCTCCGCGCGGGAGGAGAACAGCAGCGGCGTTCCGCTGGCCGACCTGGACCGGCTGCGCGCGGTGCCCGGCGTCCGGGCGGCCGCGCCGGGCATCACCGGCCCGATCGTGCTGCTCGGCTCGGACGGCAAGGCCGTCCAGGGCGGCGGCGCGCCCAGCCTGGGGCTGTCCTACCTGCCCGTGGAGCAGCAGGTCGGTGAGCCCTTCGAGTTCACCGCCGGCGCGGCCCCCGCCCGGCCCGGCGAGATCGCGCTCAATCCCGGCGCGGCCAAGCTGGGCAAGCTGAGCGTCGGCGACCGCACCCGGGTGCTGGTGCCCTCCAAGGGCATCCAGGAGGTGACGCTGACCGGCATCTACGCCACCGAGACCGAGACCGGCGGCTACATCGGCGCCCTGTTCCCGCAGGAGCAGGCGCTGCAGCTGTTCACCGACGGCAAGCATGTCGGCTACATCGACCTCGCCGGCGACGGCGTCTCCCAGCAGGAACTGCGCGACCGGGTCGCCCAGGCGCTGCCGGGGCTGGAGGTCCAGACCGGCGACCAGGTCCGCCAGGACGCCAAGGCCGAGATCAGCGACGCCCTGAAGTTCATCAACTACTTCCTGCTCGCCTTCGGCGCGATCGCGTTGCTGGTCGGCACGTTCATCATCTACAACACCTTCTCGATGCTGGTGGCGCAGCGGCTCCGCGAGCTGGCGCTGCTGCGCGCGATCGGGGCCAGCCGGCGCCAGGTGAGCCGCTCGGTGCTGCTGGAAGCCAGCCTGGTCGGGCTGGTCGGCAGCGCCATCGGGATCGCCGGCGGCGTGGGCCTGGCCTACGGCCTGCGGGAGCTGCTCAACACCTTCAACGTCGGGTTGCCCGAGGGCCCGCTGCAACTGCGGCCGCGCACGATCATCATCGCCCTGGCCATCGGCATCGGCGTCACCCTGTTCAGCGCCTACTCCCCCGCCCGGCGGGCCGCCAAGATCGCTCCGGTGGCGGCGATGCGCGAGGAGTTCGCCTCGACCGGGACCTCGCTGCGCCGGCGCACCGCGTTCGGGGCGGTAGCCGCCCTGCTCGGGGCCCTGGGCCTGGTGGCCGGAGCGGTCGCCGACCCGGGCGGTGGCGCGGCCGCGCTGATCGGGCTGGGCGCGCTCGGCCTGATCCTGGGAGTGCTGCTCGGGGCGCCGGCGCTGTCCAGGCCGGTGATCGCCGTGATCGGCGCCGGTCTGGGGCCGGTCTTCGGCACGGTCGGCAGGCTGGCCAGGACCAACGCGGTGCGCAACCCCCGGCGGACCGCGGCGACCGCCTTCGCCCTGACCCTGGGCCTGATGCTGGTCACCACCATCGCGGTGTTCGGCGCCTCGGCCAAGAAGAGCATCAACGGCCTGATCGACAACGGCGTCACCGCCGACTACATCCTCACCGGACCCGACATGATCGGCCTACCGGTGGCGGCCGCGCAGGCGGCGGCCAAGGTCAACGGGGTGGCCGCCACGGTGGCGCTGCACACGGTGCAGGTCAAGATCGACGGCCGCACCGAGTACGGCACCGGGGTGAGCGGCCCGCTGCAGCAGGTGCTGCGGGTCCAGATGCTGCAGGGCAGCCCCGACCTGAGCGCCCGCAACCTGCTGGTGTCGCAGAAGTGGGCCGAGGACAACAACTGGAGCGTGGGCAGCACGGTGGCGATGCTCAGCGCCGACCAGAAAACCGTCAGCACCAGGATCGGCGGCATCTACGACGACAGCCAGCTGCTGGGCAACTGGCTGGCCTCCGACGCCCTGTACCGCGAGTTGACCCCGAGCCGGCTGCTGTCCGACGAGGTGGTGCTGGTCAAGGCCGCCCCGGGCGCTGACCTGGCCGCGCTGCGCACCGGGCTGGAGGAGGCGACCGACCCGCTGGTGGTCGTCCAGGTGCAGGACCGTGAGGAGTTCAAGGGCGAGGGCGCCAGCCAGATCAACGCGCTGCTGGCGGTGCTGTACGGGCTGCTGGCCCTGGCCATCGTGATCGCGGTGCTGGGCATCATCAACACCCTGGCGCTGTCGGTGGTGGAGCGCCGCCGCGAGATCGGCATGTTGCGGGCGGTCGGCGTGCTGCGACCGCAGCTGCGGCGCACCATCTACCTGGAGTCGATGCTGATCGCGGTGTTCGGGGCGATCGTCGGGGTGGCGATGGGGCTGACTTTCGGCACGCTGTTCGTCCGGACGCTGCGCGAGCAGGGCCTGGACCAGGTCTCGGTGCCGATCGGCCAGGCGGTTCTGATGCTGGTGCTGGCCGCGGTCGTCGGCGTGCTGGCCGCGCTGTGGCCCGCCGTCCGGGCGGCCCGGACGCCCCCGCTGGCCGCGATCGCCGACCTGTAGCCCACCGCCCGAACCCCAGCGCCGAGGCCGGCCTGCTGCCCCGAACGGGGCCGGCAGGCCGGCCTTCGGGCTCGCCCGGACGGACGAAGTTGCGAAAAACCAGAGGAAAAGAATTGGCAAGAATTAGAACGGAGCGGCCAACGAGCGTTACCTTTGACGGGTGACCTCTCGCGATTCGTACTTCGATCCGCACAGCGGACCGGTAGATCCGTTCCTGGGGGACCCCAACGACCCGTCCAATTTGCTGGACGATCTTGACCCGGTCGAGCCGCTGACCGACACCGATCTGCAAGAGATCGCCGCCGATCTGGCCGAGCTGACCGAGTTCGAAGCGGCTCTGAGCCCGCACGAGATTCACGGGATCGTCGTCGACTGCGCCGACTGCGGCGAGCAGCACTACTTCTCCTGGGCGCTGATGGCGGCCAACCTGCGCAGCCTGCTGGGCAACGGCCGGACCGGGGTGCACGAGCCCGCCGCCGAGCCGCTGACCGATGCCTACGTCAGCTGGGACTACGCGCGCGGGTTCACCGACGCGCTGGCTCACCGCAGCTGAGCCTCGTTCGGGCCAGCCTCGTTCGGGTGAGCCGCGCGCTCATCGCCCTGACCGATCCCTGACTGACGCCGTTGGCAATGTGCTGCCAGTCGCCGTGAAGCGCTTTCGGTCCCGCTATGCCGTCAAACCAGGCGCTTCCGGACAGCTCACTGACAGCGGGTGAAAAATTTCTGCTACTGGTTGCATACTCTGCGTCACCTTTCCCGCCCCCGGTCGTTGGATCGAGCACTTGGCACTTTTCTGCCAGTGCGGTTCGGCTCGGGAGGTAACGATGGCGGATGTGTCCCGCTTACCAGCGCCGCGTGCGGAGGACTGGGACTGGCAGATGCAAGGCGCCTGCAGGGGCCTGGATTCCTCAACGTTCTTTCACCCTGAAAACGAACGAGGGCCCTCCAGGGTACGGCGGGAACGAGCCGCCAAGCAGGTGTGCGCCCAGTGCCCGGTGGCTCAGGCGTGCCTGAACTGGGCGCTGCAGACCAGGGAGCCCTACGGGGTCTGGGGAGGCAAGTCCACCGAGGAGCGCGCTCAGCTGATCAGGATGCAGGCCAGTTACGCCAGCTGAGGGCGGCCCGAAAGACCAACTCCCCGCTCGCATGGCGGACGATGCGAGCGGGGAGTTCTTTCGGCCCGGGTGTGAGTTCGGCCCTGGTCTGACTAGTGGCGGTGCGTCTGGCTAGTGCGGTGCGTCTGGCTAGTGGCTGTGCGAGTGACCGCCGTGGCCGTGCGAGTGCGACTCGGGCTCCGGCTCGGCCGGCTTCTCCACGATGGCGGACTCGGTCGAGAGCAGCAGCCCGGCGACCGAGGCCGCGTTGGCCAGCGCCGCCTTGGTGACCTTGACCGGGTCCACGACGCCGGCTTCGAGCAGGTTCTCGTACTTGCCGGTCGCGGCGTTGAGCCCGAAGTTCTGCTCCAGCTCACGGACCTTGCTGACCACCACGTAACCCTCGTGGCCGGCGTTGTTGGCGATCCAGCGCAGCGGCTCGACCAGGGCGTCGCGGACGATGTTGGCCCCGGTGGCCTCGTCGCCGGTCAGGCCCAGCTCGGTCAGGGACGGCAGCGCGTGCACCAGCGCGGCGCCGCCGCCGGCGATGATGCCCTGCTCCACCGCGGCGCGGGTCGCCGAGATCGCGTCCTCGATGCGGTGCTTCTTCTCCTTGAGCTCGACCTCGGTGGAAGCGCCGACCTTGATGACGCCGACACCGCCTGCCAGCTTGGCCAGGCGCTCCTGGAGCTTCTCGCGGTCCCAGTCAGAGTCGGTGGACTCGATCTCGGCCTTGATCTGAGCGACCCGGGCCTCGATGTCGGCCTGGCTGCCGGCGCCATGGGTGATCGTGGTCAGGTCCTTGGTGACCACGACCCGGCCGGCTGAGCCGAGGTCCTCCAGGCCGATCTGGTCGAGCTTGAGCCCGACCTCGGGCGAGATGACCTGGGCTCCGGTGACGATGGCCAGGTCCTGCAGGAAGGCCTTGCGGCGGTCGCCGAAGTACGGCGCCTTGACCGCGACCACCGAGAAGGTCTTGCGGATGGCGTTGACCACCAGGGTGGACAGCGCCTCGCCGTCGACGTCCTCGGCCAGGATCAGCAGCGGCTTGTTCGCCTGGATGACCTTCTCCAGCACCGGCAGCAGGTCGGCGATCGAGGAGATCTTCTGGGTGGTGATCAGCAGGTACGGGTCGTCGAAGGAGGCGACGAGGTTTTCCATGTCGGTCACGAAGTAGGGCGAGATGTAGCCCTTGTCGAACTGCATGCCCTCGGTGAACTCGAGCTCGGTGGCGAGGGTGTTGGACTCCTCGACGGTGATCACGCCGTCGTTGCCGACCTTGGTCATGGCCTGGCCGATCAGGGCGCCGATCTGGGCGTCCTGGGCGGAGATGGTGCCGACGTGAGCGATGCCCTGCTCACCCTCGACCGGGGTGGCGGCCGCGTCCAGCGCCTTGCAGACCGCGTCGACGGCCAGGTCGATACCGCGCTTCAGGCCGCCCGGGCTGGCGCCCGCGGCGATGTTGCGCAGGCCTGAGTTGACCATGGCCTGGGCCAGCACGGTGGCGGTGGTGGTGCCGTCACCGGCGACGTCGTTGGTCTTGGTGGCCACCGACTTCACCAACTGCGCGCCCAGGTTCTCGAACGGGTCGCTCAGCTCGATCTCACGGGCGATGGTGACGCCGTCGTTGGTGATCAGCGGCGCGCCGTAGGACTTGTCCAGCACCACGTTGCGGCCTCGCGGGCCGAGCGTGACCTTGACGGTGTTGGCCAGTTTGTCGACGCCGCGCTCGAGCGCACGCCGGGCGTCCTCGTTGAAGCTGAGGAGCTTCGCCATGAATGGTTCCTCTCTGTGCTGTGGGTCTCGCGTGCTGTGAGGCGGCGAGGTGGATCCGCGGCTGTCAGCCAGGCTCGCGGCAAGGCGGCAAGGCGGCCGAGGCGGCCAAAGGGCCGGCGGGATCGCTAAGCCGAGAACGCCCCGGGGCGCAGCGCGCTCCGGGGCATCTCAGAAGGTGTTACTTGACGATGACAGCGAGGACGTCGCGCGCCGACAGGACCAGGTACTCCTGGCCGGCGTACTTGACCTCGGTGCCGCCGTACTTGGAGTACAGCACGACATCGCCTTCGGAGACGTCGATCGGGATGCGGTTGCCCTTGTCGTCGACACGACCGGGACCGACCGCGAGGACGGTGCCCTCCTGGGGCTTCTCCTTGGCGGTGTCGGGAATGACGATGCCGGAAGCGGTGGTGGTCTCGGCTTCCAGAGCCTGGACGACGATGCGGTCCTCAAGCGGCTTGATGTTGACCTTGGTGGCGGTCACGCTCAGCTCCCCTCCTGGGGTCTTACGGGTAATGGAGATGTCTGTGTTCGGATGTCGGCCGGGGCTGCCGTCGCGGGGGTCAGCCATGCCTTGACTAGCACTCTAGCCCTGAGAGTGCCAGCGCTCAACACCGGGTGCGCCACGCCTCACGCGGCGGCCGGTCAACTGGAATAGGACACACTTGCCGGGTGCTCCCCGAGTCCAGTGACCAGGTCCTCGAGTTCACCGGCCCCGCCGGCCGGGCTGAGCTGGAGCGGGCGATCGGGCTGGCCGAGTCGGTGACCGAGACCGACCCGGTCCGCCGGGCGGCCGCCGTGCGCCGGCTGCTGCCGCCGGAGCTGGCCACCGCGGCGCTGACCCAGGCCCGCCTGCGGGCCGCCGCCAGGGCGAAGTTCGGCGACCTGGCCGCGACGATGCTGTTCACCGCCGACGGCCTGGAGCAGGCCACCCGGATCGAGGTCGCCGACCACCGGGCCGCCCGGTTCGCCGCCGCCGGGCTGGGCTCGGTGCTGGACCTGTGCTGTGGCATCGGCTCCGACGCGCTGGCCTTCGCCCGGGCCGGGTTGCGGGTCGAGGGGATCGAGCGGGACCCGGCCACCGCGGCGCTGGCCGCCGCCAACACCGCCGGGCAACCGGTGCGGATCAGCCTCGGTTCGGCCGAGCAGGCCGGCTGGCGCCACGCCGAGTCGGTGTTCCTGGATCCGGCCAGGCGCGGCGCCCACGGGCGCACCTTCGACCCGGCCGCCTACTCGCCGAGCTTCGAGTTCGTGCTGCGGGTGCTGGACGGCGAGCGGCCGGCGGCGGCCAAGCTCGGCCCGGGTATCGGGCACGCCCTGATACCGCCGGACCTGGAGGCCGAGTGGGTGTCCTTCGGCGGCGGGGTGAAGGAGGCGGTGCTGTGGTCGGCGGGGTTCACCACCGCTGGCATCCGGCGCCGTGCCACGGTACTGCCGGCCGGCCTGTGGCTGACCGACGCCGACCCCGCCGAGCCGCGGGTCGGACCGGTGGGTCGCTACCTCTACGAGCCCGACGGCGCGGTGATCAGGGCGGGGCTGGTGCGGCAACTGGCCGCGCTGCTGCCCGGCGGCCGCCGGATCGCCGAGCAGCTGGCCTACCTGTCGGCCGACGCGCCCGCCGGCGGCCCCGCGGCGGGGCTGGCCAGGGGCTTCGAGGTGCTGGACGTGCTGCCGTACTCGCTCAAGCGGCTGCGAGCCGAGCTGGCCCGGCGGCAGGTCGGGGTCCTCGAGATCAAGAAACGCGGCGTGGACATCGACCCGGCCGTGCTGCGTCGCGAGCTCAAGCCGGCCGGGCCGAACTCGATCACGGTGCTGCTGGCCCGGGTCGGCGAGAAGCACCTGGCGATCTTGGCCGAGCCAGTGACCCGGTGACGGTGACCCGTGACCGTGACTGGGTGATCGGGTGACGGGTGACCCGGTGAACGGTGACCCGGTGGCCATCGGTCAGTCCGAGCCCCGGGCATTGCCGACCAGCGGGTGCACCACCAGCCCGCAGCCGGCCACCTCGGCCGGCAGCCGGTCCAGCGACACCCCGTTGGGCAGGGTCACCGCCAGCTGATCCGAGCGCAGGCAGGAGCCGGCCGCCGCCCGCGAACTCTGCTCGATGACCGCCGACGCGGTAGCACCCCGGGTGAGGATGATGATCGGCGGCGCCTTCTGCCGGCTGACACCGCCGGCCGGCCCGTTCATGGTGGGCGTCGCCGTGCTCAGGATGTCGCCGTCGCGCTGCGCGCTCACCCGCGGAAAGCCCTCCAGCGCGCAAGCTGCGTCGCTGCGGCTACCGGTGACCGGATCCGTCCGCCCCTGATTGCGCAGCGACAGCCGCCAGGCCGGCGCGGCAGCATCGGGCAGCGGGGTCAGCGTCACCTCCAGGTGCTCGCGCAGGCACGGCTCGACCACGAAATAGCTCGAGTCGTCAGTGGGATTGGACAGGTCCACCACCGCCCGGCGGATCTCGCCGGGCACGCCGCCGGGACGGTGGACCGAGAACTGGATGTACGCCGTCGCCCCGGCGCTCAGGGATTCCAGATGCTCGTAGGCGTTCGGGTGCGGCAGGGTCTGCATGTACTGCCACTTGCCCGCGGCCAGCTGGAACATCTGCACCTCGCTGGCCGAGCGCCGACCGTCCGGCGCGACGCACAGGTACTCGAAGAGATAGCCCTCCACGTCGCTCAACAGCTTGAAGCGGTCGGACTGGCCGACCGTCAGCTTGCTGCCCGGGATCGTGGCGCAGTCCAACCGCTGGCCGGCGTAGGCCGGGGGCGCCACCGGCTTGGCCTCGGCCGAGAGGTCCGCCCCCGGCGCCGGCTGCCCCGCTGACCCGGCCGTTGCGCCGCCGGCCGCCGCGTCATCCTGCTGCCGCTGGCTGACCTGGTCCTGACTCGCCTCGGTGGCCGTCTGGCCCGCGTTGCGGTTACGGAAGGAGTTGATGCCGGCAACCGAGATCAGCAGCACCCCGACGACCGCGGCGGCCATCAGGTGCTGCAAGGACAACCGGCGTCGCGGGCGCGGCTCGGCGCTGGATTCGGGCGCCTCGTCGTGCAGGCCGAGCGCTGTCACCGTGCCCACCGTCTCGGCCAGGATCCGGTCGACCGTCGCGTTGGGCTCGGGGGCCTCCAGCGCGTGGAACAGCAGCACCGAGCGCAGCTCGTCCGTCAAGGTCTTAGCGGTCATGGCAGTGCTCCACGCCTGTCGTGTTCATGTCACGTTCCTCAGATACCGCGCGCTGACGGTGTCGTCAGCGAAGTTCCCGGCCGTGCGCAAGGTGCTCAGAGCCCGGCTGATCAGGCTGCGTACGGTGCCCACCCGGCATTCCAGGACGCCGGCGACCTCGTCATCGGGCAGGTCGTGGAAGAACCGCAGCACCAACGCCGCCCGCTGCCGCTCGGACAGCTCGCCCATCAGCGTCCACAGGGCGATCCGCTCGTCCACCTCAGCGGTCCGGTCCCGGACGACCGGGCGATCCGAGACCCGCTCCTTGGCCGCGTCGAAACGCACCTCGGTCGCCGACATCCGCCGCCGACCGGCCAGGAACCGGTTCACCACCGCCTTGCGGACGTAGGCCAGCTGGTGATCGGCGAACTCCACCTGCTGCCAGCGCGGGTAGAGCCAGGCCAGGGTGTCCTGCACCAGCTCCTCGGCCTCGCCCGCATTGCGGGTCAGCAGGTAGGCGGTCTTGAGCAGCGCCGGGGTGTGTTCGCGGACGAACGCCGTGAAACGCTCGTCCGAATCCATCCCAGCCTCCTCACTCTTCTTGATGCGACGACCCGGCCCAACCATTGCCTACTTCGTCGAACTGCCATGCGTGCGCCGGCCGCGCGATCAGATTCGGCGGGACGCCGGCCAGCCGGTCGATGACCTCACCGGTCGGGTCCAGCACCACCACCCGCGGCTCGCCACCGGCGCTGCGATAGACCTGGGCGCTGCCGTCGAGCCGGGGCAGCAGCCAGGCCAGCAACTGCTCCAGCTGCCCGTCGGCGGCCCGGACCTCCCACATGGTGACAGTCATCGGAACGCGGTGGCAGTTCTGCGGGCGCAACGCGCCGCCGGGGACGGCGCGGGCGGGGACCGCAGCAGCAAGGGACAGGCCATCAGAACAGCACCTCGGTGATCGACATGGACGAGTCGGCCGGGACGTCGAGCCGGCTCGGAGTGGCGCCATGGGCGACCAGTTGCGCGCCCAGGGCAGCCACCATCGCGCCGTTGTCGGTGCACAGCCCCGGGCGGGGCACCCGCAACCGCAGCCCGGCCCGCTCGCAGCGCTGCGCGGTCAGCTCCCGCAACCGCGAATTGGCCGCCACCCCGCCACCGAGCAGCAGGTACTCGATGCCGGCCTCGGTGGCCGCGCGCACCGCCTTGGCGCTCAGCACGTCCACCACCGCCTCCTGGAAGCTGGCCGCCACATCAGCCACCGGCACCGGCTCACCGGCCCGTTCCCGGGCCTCCACCCAGCGGGCCACGGCGGTCTTCAGGCCGGAGAACGAGAACGCCAGCGGGTCGTCGCGCACCCCGGTCAGGCCACGCGGAAAGGCGATGGCGTCCCGGTCGCCGTCCCGGGCGGCCCGGTCGATCAGCGGCCCGCCGGGAAAGCCCAGGCCGAGCAGCCGGGCCACCTTGTCGAATGCCTCGCCGGCGGCGTCGTCCAGGGTGGCGCCCAGCTCGGTCAGCTCCTGCCCGCCTACCCGGGGCACCCGCAGGATCGAGGAGTGCCCGCCGGAGACCAGCAACGCGATGCAGGCCTGCTCCAGCGGGCCGTTGTCCAGCAGGTCCACCGAGACGTGCGCCGACAGGTGGTTCACCGCGTACAGCGGCTTGTCCAGGGCCAGCGCGTAGGCCTTGGCCGCCGCCACCCCGACCAGCAGCGCGCCGGCCAGGCCCGGACCGGCGGTGACCGCGATGGCATCGATATCACCCAGCGCCACCCCGGCCTCGGCGCAGGCCCGGTGCACGGTCGGCACCATCGCCTGCAGGTGCGCCCGGCTGGCCACCTCGGGCACCACCCCGCCGAAGCGGGCGTGCTCGGCGACGCTGGAGGCGACCGCGTCGGCCAGCAGCTCGGTGCCGCGGACGATGCCGACCCCGGTCTCGTCGCAGGAGGTCTCGATGCCGAGCACCAGCGGCTGGTCAGCCCTCATCGCCCGTCACCTCCGGCGCAGGACGCTCGATCTCATAGCGCATGGTGATCGCGTCCACCCGGCCCTGCTCGTAGTAGCCGCGCCGCCGACCGAGCACGGTGAAGCCCTCGGTGGCGTACAGCCGCTGGGCGGGCTCGTTGTCCTCCCGCACCTCCAGCAGCACCTCGCCGGCGCGGCGCCGGCGTGCTTCGGCGATCAGCGCCCGGACCAGCAGCCGGCCTACCCCGGTGCGCCGGGCGGGCGGCAGCACCGCGAGGGTGAGGATCTGAGAGGTCTCGCCGATCGTCAGCAGCCCGCCGGTGCCCAGGAGGTGGCTGCCGGGAGGCTCGGCGGCTTCCTCGGCCACGCTCTCGGCGACTTTCTCCGCGACGCTCTCGGCGACTTTCTCCGCGACCAGATAATGGCGTTGCTTCCGGTCGGACAGCTCTTCGAGGTAACCCCGCCGGGACCAGGCCTCGGGGCCGAACATCTCCTGCTCATACCGCAGCAGGACGTCCAGGTCGGAGATCCGCATCCGCCGCAACCGGACCTCCGGCGTCAGCGGCCCGGCCGCGGCACTCATGTCCTCAGCGCGCTCGCTGCGATCCTCGCTCATGTCCCCACCGGCTTGCGGGCGGCCGGCGCCACCGCGTCTGGGCGGCGCAGGTACAGCGGGGTCAGCGCCTCGCCGGGGGCCCGGTTCAGCACCCGGCCGGCCGCGCAGGCCGCCAGCCCGGCGACGCCCGGGTAGTCGCCCGCCAGCAACGGCAGCCCCAGGATGTCGGCGTACAGCCGGGCGCCGGCCCCGGCCATCGCGGGCGTCCCGCCGACCAGCCCGCCACCCGGCTCGGTGACCAGCTCGGCCGGTTTGGAGACAGCCGGCTCGCCGATCCGCCCACCGTGGCGGTAGCGCGCCCAGTAGACCTCCTTGCGGCGGGCGTCACCGGCCACCAGCAGGTCCTCCCGCTCAGGGTGCGCGGCGGCGATCGCGTCCAGCGAGCAGACGCCGTAACCGGGCCGGCCGGTGGCGTCGGCAAGCGCGGCGGCGGTCATCAAGCCGACCCGCAGGCCGGTGAACGGGCCGGGGCCCAGGCCGGCCACCACCGCCGACAGGTCAGCTATCCCGACCCCGGCCTCGGCCAGGCAGGCCCGCAGCGACGGGGTGAGCTGCTCGGCGTGCGCCCGGGCGTCCACCGTCACCCGCTCGGCCAGCACGACCGGGTCCGCGCCGTCGGCGAACTCCACCAGGCCCGCCGTCACCGCCGCGGACGAGGTGTCCAGAACCAGAGCCAGCACCCGGCCAGCCTAGTGCGCCAGCCTGCCCAGCCGATCGGCCCAGTCGCCGCCTTCGGGCACCAGCCGCACCTCGCGCGCCTCGGAGTCCGGCTGCCGGCTGATCTCGATCCGCAGCCGGTCCTCGGCCAGCTGCTCGACCAGGCCGGCGCCCCACTCCACCACGGTCACCGAGTCGGCCAGGTCGACGTCCAGGTCGAGGTCGTCCACCTCGGCAAGCGAGCCGAGCCGGTAGGCGTCGACGTGCACCAGCGGGATCCGGCCACCGGGATGCACCCGGGCGATCACGAAGGTCGGTGACACCACCCGGCCGGGCACCCCCAGCCCCGCGCCGATGCCCTGGGCCAGCGCGGTCTTGCCCGCGCCCAGCGGGCCGGTCAGCACCAGCAGGTCACCCGGACGCAGCAGCTCCGCCAGCCGGCGGCCGAAGTCGAAGGTGTCGGCCGGGGTGGGCAGCGACACCATCAGGCGCTGACCGGCTGGCCGGTGCCGGACATGCCGGGCCGGCCGGTCAACGCCGCCTCGACGACGGCGACCAGCGGGGAGTTGACCAGCTCGGGATGCTCGAGCATCAGCAGGTGCCCGGAGTTCTCGGCGACGATCAACCGGGCCTCGGGCAGCTCCCGGGCGATCGCCTTCGAATGCTCCAGCGGCGTCATCGCGTCGGAGTCGGCGCCGATCACCAGCACCGGGCAGTCCTTGAGGTTGCGCAGCCCCATCCTGCCGTCGTAGGCCATCAGGGTCGGGTAGAAGTCGGCGACCACGTCGACCGGGGTCGCCGAGATCATGGTGGTGCAGTACTGGACCACGGCCGGGTCGACGTCCTTGGCCGCGAAGCTGAGGCGCTTGGTCATCACCCACGCCAGGTCGCGGCCCATCGTCCGGGCCTGCTCGACCAGCGCGGCGTTCTTGGCGGCCCGGCGCAGCACGATCGGCACCATCGGGGCGTGCAGCCGGGCCAGCACGTTGGGCAGTCCCAGGGTCAGGTTCTTCAGCTCGCCGGACGAGGTGTTGATCAGCACCACCGACCGGACCCGGCCGCCGTCGCGAAACAGCTCGGGATGCTGATCGGCCAGCGCCATCACCGTCATGCCACCCATCGAATGGCCCACCAGGACGATCGGCCCGGCCGGCGCCAGCTGGTCGATCACGCTGTGCAGGTCGTGTCCGAGTTGCTCGATGGTGCAGGACTGCGACGGCGCGCGCCCGGACCGGCCGTGCGAGCGCTGGTCGTAGAACACCTGCCGGACTCCTGTCCCGAACGCCTCGGTCAGGGCCCGCCGCTGGAAGAGGAACGAGCCCAGGTTGAGGGTGTAGCCGTGCACGAACAGCACGGTCAGGCCGGCGGCCTTCTTGCCGCCCGCCGGCCCGCCGCATTCTTCGTAATGCAGCTCGATCCCGTCGTCGGTGAGCACCAGTCCCTCGTCGGAGATCGGCGGCTGGGACAACAGCGCGGCCGAGCCGGCCTCGATCCGGCTGCGCTCGCGAGCCGCCGTCCGGCGCTGCTGGGACACCGCGGCCGCCGAGACCGCGGTGAGCACGCCGACGCCGCCACCGACGAGTGCTGCGACCCTGGCCAGCCGCATCAGGCAGCCCCGCCGGTGTAGCTGCGCGGCACCCGCGACCCGATCCGGGTGACGATCTCGTAGTGGATGGTGTCCAGCACGTCGGCCCAGTCCTGCGCGGTCGGCTCGCCGGCGCTGCCGGGGCCGAACAGCACCACCTCGTCGCCGGCGCTGGCCTCGGCCCCACCGAGGTCGACCACGAACTGGTCCATGCAGACCCGGCCGCTGACGGTGTAGCGGTTGCCGCCGATCGTCACGGGTCCGACGTTGGTGGCCGCCCGCGGCACGCCGTCGGCGTAGCCCACCGGGATCAGCGCCAGCGTGGTCTCGCGGTCGGTGACGTACTGGTGGCCGTAGCTGACCCCCTCGCCGGCCGAGACCCGCTTGACGTTGGCGATCGAGGTGCGCAGCGTCATCGCCGGCGTCAACCCGAAGTCGCCCTTCTCCGGAACCGGTGACAGCCCGTAGATCGCCACCCCGGGCCGGACCAGGTCGAAGTGGCACTGCGGCAGCGTCACGGTGCCGGCGGAGTTGGCCAGGTGGCGCAACTGCGGCACCACCCCGTAGCCGCGGGCGGTGTCCAGCGCGGCGCCGAACCGCTCGATCTGGCGGGCGATGGTGGGATGGCCCGGCGAGTCGGCGTAGACGAAGTGGCTCCAGATGCCGGTGGTCTCGATCACGCCGGTGGCGGCGGCCTTGGCGGTGGCGTCCAGCAGCTGCGGCCAGTCCTCGGCGGTGATGCCGTTGCGGGACAGGCCGGTGTCGATCTTGAGGTGCACCCGGGCGGGGCTGCCCAGCTCGGCGGCGGTGGCCACCACCAGGTCCAGACCCTGCTGCGAGGACACCGAGATGTCCACTCCGGCCGCCAGCGCGGCCCGCAGCTCCTCGGTCTCGCGGGGAGTCCACAGCCAGGCCAGCACCGGCTCGGTGATGCCGGCGGCGCGCAACGCCAGCGCCTCCTCCAGCATCGCCACTCCCAGCCAACTGGCGCCGCCCACCAGCGCGGCCCGCGCCGAGGCGACCATTCCGTGGCCGTACCCGTCGGCCTTGACCACCGCCATCAGCTCGGCGGCGGTGTTGGACTTCAGGGTGGCGACGTTGGCGGCGATGGCGGCCAGGTCGACGACGGCCTCGGTGCGCAGCATGGCTCCAGTCTGTCAAACGCCGCGCGGCTGGCCGGTCGTTTCGCACGGCTCGCCGGTCCCTGCACGCAGCGCGCCGATCTCCTCGCGCAGCGCGCCGATCTCCTCGCGCAGCGCGCCGAGCAGATCCCCGGCCACCACCGGGCCGGCCGCCGCGGCTCGCGCCCCGGCAGCCGCATGCAGGTAGGCGCCGGTGGCCGCTGCCAGGCCGGGCCGCAGGCCGGCAGCCAGCAACGAGCCGATCAGGCCGGCCAGCACGTCGCCGCTGCCGGCGGTGGCCAGCGCCGCGGCCCCGACCGGGTTCAGATAGCAGTGCCCGGACGGTTCGGCCACGATCGTGGCGAAGCCCTTGAGCAGCACCGTCGCCCCGGTGTCGGCGGCGGCCCGCCGGACGGCGCTGATCCGGTCCTCGCCGATCTCACCGAACAGCCGCTCGAACTCGCGGTCGTGCGGGGTCAGCACGGTGGCCTCCGTGCGTTCGGCCAGCAGTTCCCGGCGCTCGACCAGCAGGTTCAGCCCGTCGGCGTCGATCACCACCGCGACCTCGCTGGCCAGCACCTGGCGCAGCGACTCGACGGCCTCGCCGGTGTCGCCCAGCCCCGGCCCGAGAACCCAGGCCTGCACCCGGCCGGCGCGGTAGACGCTGTCGGAGACGATCACCTCGGGCCAGCGCCTGACCACCTCGGCCGCCGCGTGGCCGGCGTAACGCACCGCCCCGACGCCGCCGAGCCGGGCCGCCCCGACGCACAGCTGGGCCGCCCCGGGGTAGGCCTGCGAGCCGGCCGCCACCCCGACGACGCCGCGGGTGTACTTGTCATCGCGCGGGCCCGGGGCGGGCAGCCGCAGGTCGCCCACCAGATCAGCGCGTTCGAGCCGGTGCAGCCGTGGCTCCGGCAGCTCGGGCGCCAGCCCCAGGTCGATCAGCCGCAGCCGGCCGGTGTGCACCCGGCCCTGGCCGACCAGCAGGCCGGCCTTCAGCGCGCCCATGCACAGGGTGGTCGCCGCCCGCACCGCCGGCCCGGCGACGGCGCCGGTGTCCGGGTCCACCCCGGAGGCGATGTCGACCGAGAGCACCGGCGCGGCCGAGTTCAGGCTCCAGCGCACCAGCGGGACGAAGGACTCGCGCACCGGGCCGCGGGCGCCGATGCCCAGCAGTCCGTCCACGATCAGGTCGTGCGGACCGGCCTCGGCCAGCGTCACCTGCCGGCCACCGGCGGCCCGCAGGGCGGCCAGCCCACCGGGGTGCGCCTTGGCCGGGTCGGCCAGCACCGCCCGCACCGCCACCCCGCGCCGGCTCAGCTCCGCGCCCGCGTACAGCGCGTCGCCGCCGTTGTCGCCGGGGCCGACCAGCAGCACCACCCGGGCGCCGTAGCTGAAGCCGAGCATTCCGACCGCCTCGACGGTGACCGCCCGGGCCGCCCGGGCCATCAGCGCCCCGTCCGGCAGGCCGGCCAGCACCCGCCGCTCGGCGGCCCGGATCTCCGAGACCGGCCAGACCCCCTGCATCAGCCCTCCGCGATGACGACCGCCGAGGCGATCCCGCCATCGTGGGACAGCGACACGTGCCAGCTGTGGATCCCCAGCTCCTCGGCCTTGCGCGCGACGGTGCCCGCGATGATCAGGCGGGGCCGGCCGTTGTCCTCGACCACCACCTCGGCGTCCTGCCAGGACATGCCGCCGGGCGAGCCCATCGCCTTGGCGACCGCCTCCTTGGCCGCGAACCGCGCAGCCAGCGACTCCGCGGTGCGGGCCACGCCGTGGGCGTTGAACCGCTCGGCAGGGGTGAACAGCCGCTCGATCAACCGCTTGGTGCGCACGCTGGCCGAGTCGAACCGCGCGACCGGCACCACGTCGATGCCCACCCCGATGATCACCCGGGCACTGTGGTGGGGGCGCTCGGCGAGCCGGAGGCCGTGGTCGGGGTGCCTGGCGATCCCAGCGTGCCGGGCGGGGCGTAGTCGGACAGGTGGCCGGGAAAGACCGAAGCCTTCGGGTCCATGTAACGCACGGCGTTGTTGACCGCGGTGGCCACTTCGCCGAAACCGGTCGCGATCAGGCGCACCTTGCCCGGGTACTCGCAGATGTCACCGGAGGCGTACACCCCCGGCACCGAGGACGCCATCGTGGTGTCGACCACGATGTGCCGCTTCTGCTGGATCTCCAGGCCCCACTCCAGCAGCGGGCCCAGGTTGGCGATGAACCCGAGGGCGGCGACCAGCCGGTCACAGGGCAGCGAGGTGAGCTGGTCGGCGACGCTGACCTGCACCTCGCTGACCGGGTCACCGACCACCGCCGTGACCTGGGCGTCGGTGATCACCCGGACGGAGGTGGTCTGCATGACCTCCACCGAGTGCGGGTGCGCCCGGAAGGCGGCCCGCCGGTGCACCAGGGCCACCGACTTGGCGATCGGCTCCAGCAACAGCGCCCAGTCCACCGCCGAGTCACCGCCGCCGACGATCACCACGTCCAGGCCGTGGTACTCGTCGGGGTCGGGCACGAAGTGCACCACCCCGCGGCCCAGCATGTCCTCACCGGTGGGCAGCGGGCGCGGGGTGAAGGTGCCGATCCCGCCGGTGATGATGATCGAGCGGGCGCGGACCCGCCGGCCGGAGGAGGTGGTGACGACGAAGTCCTCACCGCGCTCCAGGCCGATGGCCTGCTCGCCGAGCAGGTACGCGGGGCTGAACGGCGCGGCCTGGGCGACCAGGTTCGACACCAGCTCCCGGCCCCGGATGGCCGGGAAGCCGGCGACGTCGAAAATCGCCTTCTCCGGGTACATCGCGGTGATCTGGCCACCCGGTTCGGGCAGCGAGTCGAGGATCGCGGTCGATAACCCCCGAACCCCGGCGTAATAGGCGCCGAACAGGCCGACGGGGCCCGCTCCGACGATGAGGACGTCGACAGAGGTCTGCTCAGCTGGGCTCACGAGTTCAGAACCTATTCCACGGTGACCGACTTAGCGAGATTACGAGGCTTGTCGACGTCAAATCCGCGGCATTGGGCAATTTCAGCCGCAAGGGCCTGCAGCGGGATGGTCGTCAGCAACGGTGACAGCAGGGTCGGCGCGACCGGCAGCTCGATCAGGTGCGCGGCGTGCTTGGCGGCCAGCAGGTCACCCTGTTCGGCGATCACGATGGTGCGGGCGCCGCGGGCGGAGATCTCGGCGATGTTGGACAGCATCTTCTGGTGCAGCAGCGGCCGACCGACCGGGGACGGCATCACCACCACCACCGGCAGGCCGGGTTCGATCAGGGCGATCGGGCCGTGCTTGAGCTCGCCGGCCGGAAAGCCCTCGGCGTGCATGTAGGCCAGTTCCTTGAGCTTCAGCGCGCCTTCCAGGGCCACCGGGTAGCCGACGTGCCGGCCCAGGAACAGCACCGCCTTGGAGTCGGCGATCTCGCGCGCCAGCACCCGGACCGGTTCGATCACCGTCAGGGTCTCGGTGATCAGCGCCGGCATCGCCTGCAG
Organism: Jatrophihabitans sp.; assembly: GCA_036389035.1. Classification (NCBI taxonomy): domain Bacteria; kingdom Bacillati; phylum Actinomycetota; class Actinomycetes; order Jatrophihabitantales; family Jatrophihabitantaceae; genus Jatrophihabitans; species Jatrophihabitans sp. The sequence goes on along the minus strand of DASVQQ010000007.1, from coordinate 499,250 downwards.
GGACTCGTACTCGGCCGCGATCTCGTCGCCGTACTTGGTGCCGCGGGCCTCGGCCAGCGCCAGCCCCAGGATCAGCACCGCGACCACCTGGGCGCTGAAGGTCTTGGTGGCCGCCACCCCGATCTCGGGACCGGCGTGGGTGTAGAGCACCGCGTCGGCCTCCCGCGGGATCTGCGCGCCGTTGGTGTTGCAGATGGCCAGCACGGTGGCCCGCTGCTCCTTGGCGTGCCGGACCGCCTCCAGGGTGTCGGCGGTCTCGCCGGACTGGCTGATCGCCACCACCAGCGTCTGCTGGTCCAGCACCGGGTCCCGGTAGCGGAACTCCGAGGCCATCTCGACCTCGACCGGGATCCGGGTCCAGTGCTCGATGGCGTGCTTGGCGAGCATGCCGGCGTGGTAGGCCGAGCCGCAGGCGACAACGAAGACCTTGTCGATCTCGCGCAGCACCGAGCTGTCCAGGCGCTGCTCGTCCAGGGCGATCCGGCCGTCCAGGTAGTGCGCGCGCAGGGTGTCGGCGACGGCGGTCGGCTGCTCCTGGATCTCCTTGAGCATGAAGTAGTCGAAGCCGCCCTTCTCGGCGGCGGCGAGGTCCCAGTCGATGGTGAACGGCTTGCCCTGGACGGGAGCGCCGTCGAAGCCGATGATCCGGTAACCCTCGCGGGAGATCTCTACCAGCTGGTCCTGGCCCAGCTCGACGGCTTCCTTGGTGTAGCTGATGAAGGCCGCCACGTCGGAGCCGAGAAAGTTCTCGCCCTCGCCCAGGCCGAGCACCAGGGGTGAGTTGCGCCGGGCGCCGACCACCGTCTCGGGATGGTCGCGGTCCAGCACCACCAGGGTGAAGGCGCCTTCCAGCCGGCAGCAGACCCGCCGGACGGCCTCGGCCAGCCCCGGCGCGCCGTCGGCCAGCTCAGCGGCGACCAGGTGCGCCGCGGTCTCGGAGTCGGTCTCGGAGGTCAGCTCCACCCCGGCGGCCTCGAGCCCGGAGCGCAGCTCGCTGAAGTTCTCGATGATCCCGTTGTGCACCACCGCGATCCGGTGGGCGGTGTCGGAGTGCGGGTGGGCGTTGCGGTCATTGGGCGCGCCGTGGGTGGCCCAGCGGGTGTGGCCCACCCCGGTGTGCCCGGCCATCGCGCCGTTCGGGTCATCGGACCGGCTGGCCTCCGAGGCCAGCTCGGCGTCCAGGTTCTCGATCCGGCCGGCCTTCTTGGCCGTCCGCAGCTCCCCCGATTCGCTGATCACCGCCACGCCCGCGGAGTCGTAGCCGCGGTATTCCAGTCGGCGCAGACCCTGCATCACCACCTCGAGGGCAGACCTGGGACCGACGTAGCCAACGATGCCGCACATGCGCTAGAGCGTACGGGAATTGTGAAGCCGCACGGGTCAACTGCCGCCAGGTGTCCCGGCGCCGGGGGCCACGCTGCCAGCCGGGGACGGCGTGACGGACAGCTAGACGGCGCCGACGACCTCGGACACCCGGCGCGCGATCTGCTCGGCGCGTTCCTGGCTGGCGGCCTCCACCATCACCCGGACCAGTTGCTCGGTGCCCGAGGGCCGCAGCAGGATCCGGCCGGCCTCGCCGAGTTCGGCCTCGGCCGCCGTCACCGCCGCCCGGACGTCGGGCGAGGCGGCGACCGTCTCGCGGTCGGCGACCTTGACGTTGATCATCACCTGCGGCAGCCGCTGCACGATCGCGGCCAGCTCGGCCAGCGGCTGACCGGCTGATGCCATGCACGACATCAGCCGCAGCGCGGTGAGCAGGCCGTCACCGGTGGTCGCGGCGTCGGTGAAGATCACGTGGCCGGACTGCTCGCCGCCCAGGCTCAGGCCGTTGCTGAGCAGGCTCTCCAGGACGTAGCGGTCCCCCACCGCGGTGGTCAGCACCTTGATGCCGGCCTCGCGCATCGCGTGGTGGAAGCCGAGGTTGCTCATCACGGTGGCCACCACGGTGTCCTGGGCCAGCAACGATCGATCCTTCAAGGAGCGGGCGCAGATGGCCAGGATCTGATCGCCGTCGACCACGGCGCCGGCAGCGTCGACAGCCAGGCAGCGGTCTGCGTCACCGTCGAGGGCGATGCCGAGGTCGGCCTGGTGCCGCAGCACGATCTCTGACAGCGAGTCGATGTGGGTGGAGCCGACGCCGTCGTTGATGTTCTCCCCGTCGGGCTCGCCGGCCACCACGATCGCCTCGGCGCCGGCCCGGCGGAACAGCTCGCCGGCCACCGAGGACGCCGCCCCGTTGGCGCAGTCCACGACCACCTTGAGGCCGGCCAGCGAGGTCGGCGCCGCGGCCAGCAGGTGCGCCACGTACTGGGCCGCCCCGTGCTGGGACGCCGTGACCCGGCCGATCGCCGCCCCGGTGGGTCGCGGCCTGCGCCAGCCGGCCTCGATCTCGGCCTCGATCTCGGCCTCGATGTCGTCGGGCAGCTTCTGCCCGCCCCGGGCGAACAGCTTGATGCCGTTGTCGGGCATCGGGTTGTGGCTGGCTGAGAGCACCACGCCGAGGTCAGCGGCATACAGCTGGGTCAGGTAGGCCACCGCGGGGGTGGGCAGCACCCCGGCCAGCCGCACGTCGGCGCCGGCCGAGGTCAGGCCGGCGACCACCGCCGCTTCGAGCATCTCGCTGGAGACGCGGGGGTCGCGACCGACCACGGCCACCGGCCGGTGCGAGCCGTCATGGTTGGCCAGCACCCGAGCGGCGGCGCTGGCCACGGCCAGCGCCAGCTCGGGTGTCAGGTCGGCGTTCGCGCGACCGCGAACCCCGTCCGTGCCGAAATACCGGGCCACGAACGGTGGCTGGTTAACGCTTGGAGTACTGGGGAGCCTTGCGGGCCTTCTTCAAGCCGTACTTCTTGCGCTCCTTGATCCGGGCGTCCCGGGTCAGGAAGCCAGCCTTCTTCAGGGCCGGACGGTCATCGGGCTCCAGCCCGATCAGGGCCCGCGAGATGGCCAGCCGCAGCGCGCCGGCCTGGCCGGTGATGCCGCCGCCGACCAGGGAGGCGGTGATGTCGTACTGGCCGTCCTTCTCCAGGGTCACCAGGGGCTCACGGATGAGCTGCTGGTGCACCTTGTTGGGGAAGTAGTCGTCCATAGTGCGACCGTTGAGCTTGAAGACGCCGGTGCCCGGAACGAGCCGGACCCGGACGACGGCCTCTTTGCGACGGCCTACGACGGGAACTGGGGTAGTCAACGCGAATTCTCCTATTTGCCTGATCCGCGCTACTGCGCGACCTGCGTGATCGTGAATTCCTTCGGCGTCTGCGCGGCGTGCGGGTGGCTCGGTCCGCTGTAGACCTTGAGCTTCTTCAGCTGCGCGCGCCCGAGGGTGTTCTTGGGCAGCATGCCCTTGACCGCGAGTTCGACCAGGCGCTCGGGCTTGGTCTCGAGCAGTTCGCCGACGGTCCGCTTGGACAGCCCGCCCGGGTAGCCCGAGTGCCGGTAGCGGAACTCGCCGAGCTTCTGCGGCGCGACCGCGACCTTCTCGGCGTTGACGATGATGACGAAGTCACCGGTGTCGACGTGGGGGGCGAACTGCGGCTTGTGCTTGCCACGCAGCAGCCGGGCGGTCTGACTGGCCAGCCGGCCCAGGACGATGTCGCTGGCGTCGATGACGTGCCAGGACCGGACCACGTCACCGGGCTTGGGGGTGTAAGTAGGCAAGGCGCACTCTCTCTCGTCGGTCTTCACGACTTCTCAGCCAGTGGCTGGGCGTCGCTCCCGCGGTCCCGCCGAGGATTCTCGGCGGCCGACCCCGGAACATGGCCGTCCACACGCGCCGCAGGGCGAACGCGTGCCAAGGGAGCACGATACCGCCCGCGGGGTACGCCTCCAAATCGAGGCAACCGCCCACGGGCCAGGCAGGGCGGGCGGTCCGGTCGTGCCTCAGCGCGGTCGGATCACCCGTCCGGCGTCGAAGATCGGCTCGGTGGACTCGGCCACCACCCCGTCCGCGCCGAAGATCAGGAACCGGTCGAAGCGGCGGGCGAACCACCGGTCGTGGGTCACCGCGACCACCGTTCCCTCGAAGGTCTCCAACGCGTCCTCCAAAGCCTCGGCCGAGAGCACGTCAAGGTTGTCGGTCGGCTCGTCGAGCAGCAGCAGGGTCGCGCCGGACAGCTCCAGCAGCAGGATCTGGAACCGGGCCTGCTGCCCGCCGCTGAGCGTGCCGAAGGTCTGATCGCCCTGTCCGTTGAGCTCGTAACGGCGTAGCGCGGCCATCGCCCGGCCCCGGTCCACCCCGGGACGGCCCGGCTCACCGTGCCAGAGCAGGTCCACCAGCGTCCTCTCGGCCCACTCGGGATGGGTGTGGGTCTGGGCGAACAGGCCCGGCGCGACCCGCGCGCCGAGTCGCCAGTCACCGGAATGCGGCACCCGCTCGCCGCCGAGCAACCGCAGGAAATGGGACTTGCCGGCACCGTTGGAACCCAGCACCGCCAGCCGCTCGCCGTAGAAGACCTCGATGTCGAAGGGCTTCATCAGCCCGGACAGCTCCAGCTGCTCGCAGATCACGGCGCGCTTGCCGGTCCGGCCGCCCCGCAGCCGCATGGTGACGTTCTGCTCCTCCGGCTTGTCCGGGGGTGGGCCGGCGGCTTCGAAGCGCTCCAGGCGCCCGCACATCACCCGGTACTTCTGTGCCATCGCCTCGGAGTACTTGGCCTGCTGCTGCAGCGTGCGCACCAGCTCCTTGAGCCGCGCGTGCTCCTCCTCCCAGCGCCGGCGAAGCTCGGCCATCCGCTCGTGGCGATGCAGCCGCGCCTCGTGGTAGGTCGCCCAGCCGCCGCCGTGCACCCAGCTGGTGCCGCCTTCGATAGTGACCACCCGGTCGGCGGTGTTGGCCAGCAACTCCCGGTCGTGGCTGACGAACAGCACGGTCTTGGACGTCGAGTTCAGGCGCTCCTCCAGCCACTGCTTGCCGGGCACGTCGAGGTAGTTGTCCGGCTCGTCGAGCAACAGCACCTCTGCCGGCCCGCGCAGCAGCGCCTCCAGCGCCAGCCGCTTCTGCTCGCCGCCGGACAGGGTGGAGATCTCGCGGTACTTGCAGTTGTCGAACGGGATGCCGATCGCGGCCACCGTCACGGTGTCCCACAGCACCTGCGCGTCATAGCCGCCGGCGTCGCCCCAGTTGGTCAGCGCATGGGCATAGCGCAGCTGGGTCTTCTCGTCGTCGGCGGTCATCATCGCCAGCTCCGCGGCGTTGAGGTCGGCCCAGGCCTGCCCGACCGCCGGCGCGGCCAGGCCGACCAGGAACTCCTCCACCGTGGTGCTGTCGCGAACCGAGCCGATGAACTGCCGCATCACTCCCATGCCGCCCGAGCGTGCCACCGCGCCGCTCTGCGGGGCCAGGTCACCGGCGATCAACCGGAGCAGCGTCGTCTTGCCGGCTCCGTTGGCCCCCACCAGGGCAGCCTTGGCGCCCTCACCGATCCGGAAGCTGACATCAGAAAGCAGGATCCGGCCATCGGAAAGCTGATGGCGGATCGATTGCACGTCCAGATAGCCCACGCAAGCAGTCTGCATCACCGCGCAATCGCAAATCGCTGGGCACAATCAACCACCATGACCACCCTGCTCGACACGCTCGCGGCCGAACTGCCTCCCGACACCCTGGTCACCGACCCGGTGCTGATCCAGAACTACCGCTATGACTGGGCCCGGGACCCCGGCGCCGGCACGCCGCTGACGGTGGTGCGCCCCCGGACCACCGCCGAGGTGCAGACCGCGATGCGGTGGGCGAGTGAGAACCGGATCGCGGTGGTGCCCCGGGGCGCGGGCAGCGGGCTGTCCGGCGGCTCGTCGGCGGTGGCCGGCGGCATCGTGATCAGCCTGGACCGGATGCGCGCGGTCCGGGTGGACCCGGACTACCGGGTGGCGATCGTCGAACCGGGAGCGCTGAACGCGGAGGTGAAGGCGGCCGCCCGCGAGCACGGCCTGTGGTACCCGCCGGATCCGTCCTCGTTCGAGATCTGCTCGATCGGCGGGAACATCGCCACCAACGCCGGTGGGCTGTGCTGCGTCAAGTACGGGGTGACCACCGACTACGTCCTGGGCCTTGACGTGGTGCTGGCCGACGGCGCCGCGATCAGGTTGGGCGGCGCCCGGCTCAAGGACGTGGCCGGGTTGTCGCTGATCAAGCTGTTCGTCGGCAGCGAGGGGACCCTCGGGGTGATCACCCGGGCGATCCTGCGGCTGGTGCCCGCCCAGCAGCCGCCGAGCACCCTGGTGGCCCTGTTCGCCAGCGTGCCGGCAGCCGCCGAGGCGGTGGTGCGGATCAGCCGGCTGGCAAGGCCCGCGATGCTCGAGCTGATGGACCAGGCCTCGATCAACGCCGTCGAGGACTACCTGTCGATGGGGCTGGACCGGACGGCCGGCGCGCTGCTGGTGGCCCAGTCCGACGCCGGCGCCGGGGCCGCGGCCGAGATCGCGGTCATCGCCGAGGCGTGCGCCGGCTGCGGCGCCGACGAGGTGTTCAGCACGGCTGATCCGGCAGAGGGCGAGGCCTTCGCGATGGCCCGGCGGGCGGCCTTCCCGGCGATCGAGCGGCGCGGCTCGCTGATGCTCGAGGACGTCGGGGTCGCCGTGCCCCGGCTGCCTGAGCTGTTGGCCGGCATCGCCGAGATCGCCCGGCGCAACGACACCGAGATTCCCACCGTCGCGCACGCCGGCGACGGCAACACCCACCCGATCATCGTCTATGACGCCGCCGATCCGGCCTCGACCGCGCGGGCTGCCACCGCCTTCACCGAGATCATGGCACTGGCCATCTCGCTGGAGGGCACCATCACCGGCGAGCACGGCGTCGGCCGGCTGAAGAAGGCGCAGTTGCCCGACCAGTTGGGCCCGGACGTGATGGCGCTGACGCACCGGATCAAGGATGCTCTGGACCCGCTCGGCATTCTGAATCCGGGAGCTGTGTTGTAGTGCCCGATCCGGGAGCTGTGTTGAGTGCCCACATCGCGCTGCCTTGACCCGAAGCTGGCTAGTCTGTCGCCACATGACAGCGGCTGGATGGATCTGGGTGGCCGTCGCCGCCGGGCTGGCGGTCCTGGATTGGGCAGCGGTGGCTGCCGGGTCCCGGCTGTGGGAGCGCTGCGCCAAGCCCGCCGTGCTGCTGGCCCTGCTGGCCGCGGCGGTGACCGCCCAACCCCAGCAGGACGGGGTGCACGGCTGGCTGGTGCTGGCGCTGTGCCTGGGGCTGATCGGCGATGTCGCGCTGTCCTTCGCCGCGCCCGGACACCCGGTCGGGCAGCCGGCCGATCAGTCGGCCGACCAGGCCGTCGGGCAGCCGGTCGGCACGGCCGCGGCACTGGAACCGGCGAGCACCGGGCAGCAGCCGCTCGCACCAGGAACAGCCGCGCCGACCACGACCTCCCCTGTCTCAGCCGGGTCGATCCCAGCCGGGTCGATCCCAGCCGGGTCGATTCCAGCCGTGCCGGCCACGGCCGGGTCGAGCCCGACCGCATCGGCCGGTGGCGCTCACCGTGCTCGGCCACCTGCCTCGGCCGGCCGGACTCGCGCCGAGCAGCAGCCGAGCGCTCTGTTCGCCGCCGGGTTGGGCTGCTTCCTGCTCGGCCACCTCTGCTACTGCGCGGCCATGCTGAATTACGGCACCGACCAGCTCAGCCTCGGCTTCGGCCTGGTGCTGGTGCTGCTGGCACTGCTCGCCTTCGGCCACCGGGTGCTGACCGGCGCGCAGCGCCAGGGCGGCAACTCGCTCGCGATCGCGGTCGCCGCCTACATCGCCGCCCTCGGCTCGACGGTGGTGCTCGGCATCGGCACCACCTCGCTGTGGGTGGCCTACGGCATCCTCGCCTTCGCGATCTCGGACCTGGTGCTGGCCAGCGACCGGTTCGTGGCGCGGCGTGGCTGGGCTCCGCTCACGGTCGCGATCACCTACCACCTGGCCCAGACGCTGTTGCTGGTCGGCCTGGTCCACTGAGCGCGCCGTAAGCTGCGCTGATGCCCCGCCGACCGACCCGAACCGTGCCAACCGTCCTGCTGCCGGACCCGTTCGGCGCTGCCGAGCAGGACTGGCAGCACTGGCTGGCCGGTCAGCTGAGCGCCGCCGGCCGCGTGGTCCGAGTGGCTGCCTGGCCGCCTCCGGAATCAGCGGACCTGGCCGGTTGCCTGGCGGCGCTGCGCCAGAGCATGGCCGGACTTCCCGACGACGGCTTCGACGTCCTGGCGCACTCGGCAGCCTGCCTGCTGTGGCTGCACCATGCTGCCGACACCAGGGCCGCTGACACCGCGAGCGCCGCGTCCGGTTCACCCAGGCCGTCCCGGGTGGCCCTGGTGGCTCCACCGGCGCCGGACCGGCCACTGCCGGCCTGGGATTTTCTGCGGCCGGCGCCCCTGGCGGTGGACGCGCTGCGCCGGGCCGCCGACGGCACCGTGCTGGTCGGCGGCGACAACGACCCGCACTGCCCGGGCGGAGTGGCGCCGGTCTATGGCGCGCCGTTGAAGATGGCGGCCACCGTGATCGCCGGCGCCGGCTCGCTCACCGCCGCCGACGGCTACGGGCCCTGGCCAGCGGTGCTGGACTGGTGCGGGCGGGACAACCTGGCCTTCCTGGCTTAGCCGAGCGTCGTGGGCACCGCGGGGGACTCAGCGCCGCGGGCGCTCAGCAACGTGGCGGGCCCGTCCAGCGGTGGTCGTACCGGCCGGCCAGAGCATCGATGAACCGCTCGATGCCCGGCCGGTCGACCTGCTCGAAGCGCTGCAGCCTCCCCCACGCTGCCAGCGCGAGTCCGTCCGCGAGGGGCGGGTACGGAGTCATCAGCACGTCGCCTGAGTAAGCCTTGGCGATGTCCTTGAGCGCCGACACCTGGGCGGCCGGCAGCGAGGGCGAGTAGGCGAAGACGACGTGACCGTGCTCCTCGGCGTGCACGAAGGCACCTGGCTGCAGAGGGGTGTCATAGATCCCCGGAGATGGGGCGATGCCGAAGTGCGGTCCGGAGGTCGGCGGAACGGAGTTGTAGTCGGTTGTCCGCAACGCGGCTGTCGACACGTGCGGGCTCTTCAGAATGGCGATAGGGGTGCCTGGCAAGCATGGCTCGCTTCGGTCGGACGCAGGCGCCGAGCCGACCGCCGACCCCGTCAGCCGCGGCAACTGCTGCTTCACCGCGCCGGCGACCGCGGCGCACAACAGCCCGACGGTGACCAGCCACCAGCCGAGGCGGCGGATCGTGACCGCCTTCACGACAGCCTGCCCAGACGCCGCAGGCGTCGCTCCCGAAGCGCCAGCGGGAGAGGCGCGAGGGTGCTCGCCGCGCTCAGCAGCGCGACCGCTACCGACTCCCAGAAGGCGAGGCTGCCGGTGTTCAGGCTCATGATGTTGGGCACCATCCAGGAGAACCCTCCAGCGGCGGCCGGCAAGATGTAGGTCAGCATGAACCAGAACACGCCTAACATGCCTACCAGGTAGAGGACGCTGAACCACCGGGCGACCGAGCGATCGCGCCGGCCGGCCGATTCCAGTTCTGCCGACTCACCGGCAGTCATCGGAAGCAACCGTTTCTTCATGGTCAGCCAGCTGGTCCGGTACAGGTTGTCGCAACGCAGCGCGCAGGCCAGCACCGCGTACAGATCGGTGCGCAGAAAAACCGCACACTGCAGCACCAAGTTGCCGACGATCATCAGGATCAGCACGCCGAGCAGCCGCGCCAGAACGTCGGGCAGCGGTAGGCCCAGGTCGAAATAGGCCCAGCGCAGGCCGAGTGCCAGCGCGAGCAGGCTGGTATCGAACGCCGGCCCCGCCAGCATCGGACCGTACCGCTGACGGCGCGGTCGGGTCAGCAGCAGTGACAGGTCAGTCTCTGCCACGAGGAAGGCGCCCCGGTAGCTGAACCGAAACCGCGCCGGCACGTCAATCGCCCGTCCCGCCAACCAGTGCCAACTCTCGTGCGTGATGACGATGACCACCGACATGGCGTACACGCAGAGGATCGACAGAATGGGATCCGGCAGGAACAGGTAATCCTCGAACGACGGCCGCAGCGCCGGCTCAGCCGCCAACGCCACCACCACGAAGACGAAGGCAAGGGCATAGCAAGACCACGCCACCTTGCCGAACAGGGGACGTGCCAGCCACGACGGCACACCGCTGACCCAACGGACTTCACCTGGGAGCGCGACACCCTGCTCGTACACCAGGATGCCGGTTTCCTCAAGGGTGGCGAGGAAATCCTCGACGTCCACCTCGACCTGGCTGTGCTCGAAGGCGGCGGCGGCTGCCTCGGGGATCGAGCGCCCAGCCGCGAGTGCCGACAGCACTACCCCGCCTACCGCTGGGACGGCGACGAAGGTGGCGGTGGCGGGGTTGCCAACCATGACGTCATCGCCCTCGGCGACGAGAGAAAGCCGGGCGGCAGCCGCCTGCACGGCAGATGCTTGCCGTTGAGAGGTCGTCATATCCATCCTTGGCTCGGGAAATTCGAGCGGTGAGACCGCAGTGCGGTCTCACCGCCCCGAGGCGTTACGGCGATCAGCTGTCACTGGGGAAGCAGCCAAAATCCGGGTCACAACCAATCGTCAGGCGGGTCTGCTCTACCTTCCGTACCTGGATCTTCATGTGGAATCACCTCCTTTCTATGGGGTCGGTACCAGCGCTCGACCACCAGGTCGACTTATCCGCCGACAGCTAGGGGCGACCACCGCACATCACGCCCGCATAGCGCGGAGCGGACGAGTAACGCACTGGACTGGATTTCGAGGTCCGACCTTGCTTGCGATTTAGCTGTCCACATGGCACACGTGCATAGCGCGGAGCGGACGAGTGACCGACTGGTCAAGGTTCAAGCAGTGAGACCGCAGTGCGATCTCCCCGCTCGTGGCCGTGCTGGCGATCAGCTGCTGCATTCCCTGTGTAGGGGTTACACCATGTCAAGCGGGTCTGCTCGACCTTCCGTACCTGGAGCTTCATGTGAAATCACCTCCTTCTATGGGTCTAAACCAGCACCAGCGCTTGTTCTCGTCGGCCTATCCGCCGGCAGCTACAGCCGTGACCGCTTCGGGTTCCGGCGCCTGTAGATCCGAGCCGCATACCAGGCAGTCCGGCTGGCGTGAACGAGCATTGATGGTGAGGCCGCAGTCGCCGGCCAGGTCGAGGACCGCCATTGCGCCGGCGTAGCGCGGAGCGGTGAACCCGGTGAGGAATCGCAGGATTTCGAATGAGACGAGCGAGCCGAGCAGGGTCGCGACCGGTCCGGCGCCTCGATTAATCCGGGCCACGCCCTGTTGGTGCAAGGCAGAGTTGACCACCCGACCGGAGCTGTCGTCCGAGTCCGGCGGGCACGCGAGGCATGCGCTGTGACCCGGGTGCACCGACCAGATCACACCCTCGGTGACCGTCATGCCGCCCCGTACGTAGGGGACACCTGCCCGGACGCAGGCGGCATTGACCCACTCATCGATCCCGATTGGATCGTCCACCCCTGCAGACACGGCATCCGGCCGCGTCGAGGCGAGCACCTCGGCGACATCGGCTGGGCCGGCGAAATCGGCGCGGATGGTCTGCACCTCGATCCGCGGATCGAACTCCCGTACCCAGTCCGCGGCCCGCTCCACCTTCGACCGGCCGATGTCCTGCGCGCGGTAGACGAACTGGCGCGCGAAGTTGCGCTGCTCGACGTCGTCGCGATCCACCAGCGTCAGCCGGCCGACGCCTAGGCCGCAGAGGTTCTGCAGGACGTTGGAACCTAGGCCACCGACACCGAGGACCAGGACGTGCGAGTCGCGGACCCGCCGGACCATCGTCTCAGCGCTCGCCTCCAGGGTGGAGAACGTCCGGAGAAAGGCCAGGTTGCTGAAATGGCGTAACCGCTCGTCCTCGGTCAGGTCGGCGGTCTGGTCACTGTCCTCGAGCAGGCGCAGTTCGTCCAGAGCCTCGATCGCGTCCCGCACATCCTCCCGCGACACTGCCGGAAAGGCCGGGCTCAGGGTGTGGAAGAGACCTTCGAGATCGTGCCGGCCCTCGGCCAACAGTGTCAGCAGAGCAGCGATCGAGCCGTCCTCGTCAGCCAGCTCGATCGATTCCCTCGGGTCCAGCACTACCCGCACGCCTGCCTCGACCGGTTCCCAACCGAGCGGCTTCAACATCGGGATCATGCGACCACCGAGCCCCTGCACTAGACGAAGTGTCTACTAGCAGACGGTACTCGAAACGGGCTTAAACACAATATGTTGCAAGCCAGCTATTTATTGATCAAGGGTGCATCTCGTTTGGCCCGGGCCTCCTGCGCACGAGCCTCCAGCTGGGCGTTAGGTGGGTAACCCACCGCCAGCAGGGTGAGCCCTTTCGCCGGGGCCACCGTGACCTCGTCGCTGCGCCGGCCCAGGGTCAGTAGCCGCTGCGGCCAGTCCGCGTCCTTGCTACCGTCGCCGACCGCGGCCAGCGCGCCGACCACCGAGCGGACCATCGAATGGCAGAAGGCGTCGGCCTGCACCTCGATCTCGACCAGCTCACCGGTGCGCGTCACCGTCAGCTGCCGCAGGTGGCGCACAGTGCTGGCGCCCTCACGACGCCGGCAGAAGGCGGCGTAGTCGTGGAGCCCCAGCAGCCGCTGGCCCGCGAGGTGCATGGCGGCCGCGTCCAGAGCCCGTTTCCAGCCGGCGGTGTCCACCCGGCGCAACGCCGGCACGCCGTAGTCGGCGTCGCAGATCCGGTAGCGATAGCGGCGCCAGAGCGCGCCGAACCGGGCGTCGAAGTGTTCCGGCGCAACCGCCACCGCATGCACCCGGACATCCGGCGGCAGCAGCCCGGCCAGCCGCCGGACGATCCGGTCCCGCTCCTGCTCCCAGCGGGCCGCCTCGACGTCACAGTGGCAGACCTGACCGCTGGCGTGCACGCCGGCATCGGTGCGCCCGGCAACCACCACCGGCACCCGGGGCACCCGGAACAGCGTGCTCAGCGCACCTTCCAGGACCGCCTGGACCGTCCGCAGCCCCGGCTGGATGGCCCAACCGGCGAAGTCGGTCCCGTCGTAGCCCAGCTCCAGTCGCAACCGGACGAGCCCGCCTCCCCCAGCGGGGGAAGCGGGCTCGGTCGGCTCACTCATGATCTTGACTGCACCAGATAGACAGTCGCCCTACTTGCCCTTGCCCTCTTCTTCGGCAGCCTCGGTCGCGGCGGCGTCATCGGCCACTGCTTCCTCGGTTGCCGCGTCACCGGTGAGTGACGCATCCGCGACAGCGTCATCGGCCGTGCCGGACTCGACCGCGTCAGTGGCACCATCCTGGGCCGGCGCCTCGGCGTCGACCGCACCGCTCTCATCGACGACGGTCTCGGCGGCGGCGTCCTCGGAGTCCTGCTTGGCGGCAGCGGCGTCACCGGCCACCCTGGCGGCGGTCGGCGACTCGGCCGCAGCATCCTCGGCGATCTCGGCGGTACGGCCGGTCGGAGCCTTGGACGGCGCGACCTTGGTGCCACGGGAGCGCTCTGCCTCGCGGACGACCCTGGCCGCCGCGCTGAGCTCCTCGACCAGTTCGATGACCGCCATCGGGGCGTTGTCGCCCTTGCGCGGGTTCACCTTGATGATCCGGGTGTAGCCGCCGGGCCGCTCGGAGAACTTCGGGCCGATCTCGGCGAACAGCTTGTGCACCACGTCCTTGTTGCGGATGACCTTGAGAACCTGGCGCCGGTCGTGCAGCTCACCGTGCTTGGCGAACGTGATCAGCTTCTCGGCCAGCGGGCGCAGCCGCTTGGCCTTCGCCTCGGTGGTGGTGATCCGGTCGTGCTCGAACAGTGCGGTCGCGAGGTTCGCGAGCAGCAGCCGCTCGTGTGCCGGACCACCGCCGAGGCGGGGTCCCTTGGTAGGCGTGGGCATGACTTGCTCCTAGAGGAAAGGTTTCTCGGGCACCGGGCCGCCGCGGACGGCGGACCCGATGACGTTCAACGTGAGTTAGAGCTCTTCGGTCTCGGCGTAGTCGGTGTCGTCGCCGAACTCCTCGCCGCCGTAGGAGTCGACCACCGCGTTCAGGTCGAATCCGGGCGGGCTGTCCTTCAGCGCCAGGCCCAGGCCGTGCAGCTTGACCTTGACCTCGTCGATGGACTTCGAGCCGAAGTTACGGATGTCGAGCAGATCGGCTTCGCTGCGCCCGACCAGTTCTCCCACGGTGTGGATGCCCTCGCGCTTGAGGCAGTTGTAGGACCGGACGGTGAGGTCGAGCTCCTCGATCGGCATCGAGAACGCCGCGATGTCGGCGACTTCGGTCGGCGACGGGCCGACGTCGATGCCCTCGGCCTCTTCGTTCAGCTCGCGCATCAGGCCGAACAGCTCGACCAGGGTGTGGCCGGCGCTGGCGACCGCGTCGCGCGGGCTGATCGAGGACTTGGTCTCGACGTCGACGACCAACCGGTCGAAGTCGGTGCGCTGCTCGACCCGGGTCGCCTCGACGGCGTAGGTCACCTTCAGCACCGGGGAGTAGATCGAGTCGACCGGGATCCGGCCGATCTCCTGGCCGGGCTGCTTGTTCTGCACCGAGGTGACGTAGCCGCGGCCCCGCTCGACGACCAGCTCGATCTCGAGCCGGCCCTTCTTGTTGATCGTGGCGATCTTCAGGTCGGGGTTGTGCACCTCGACACCGGCCGGCGGCGCGATGTCGGCCGCGGTGACCTCGCCGGGGCCCTGCTTGCGCAGGTACATCACGACCGGCTCGTCGGAGTCGGAGGAGACGACCAGTTCCTTGAGGTTCAGGATCAGGTCGGTGACGTCTTCCTTGACACCCTCGACGGTGGTGAACTCGTGCAGCACGCCGTCGATCCGGATGCTGGTCACCGCCGCCCCCGGGATGGAGGACAGCAGGGTGCGCCGCAGCGAGTTGCCCAGCGTGTAGCCGAAGCCGGGCTCGAGGGGCTCGATGACGAACTTGGAACGGTTGTCGGCGATGACCTCTTCAGTCAGGGCCGGGCGCTGTGAAATCAGCAAGGTGGTGCTCCTTCGCACACTCGTGAGCGACCGCTATATGACGCTCGGGTGAGGTATTCAGTTGTGGTCACGCGGGTCTTGCCGGGCACGAGCCGGCCAGGGCGTCTCGTTCCGAACTGAGACGCCCTGCCGGCCGAATCGCTACTTCGAGTAGAGCTCGACGATCAGCTGCTCGGTGATCGGGATGTCGATCTGCGAGCGCTCAGGCAGCTGGTGGACCAGGATCCGCAGCTTGGACGGCACGATCTGCAGCCAGGCCGGCGTCGGCCGCTCGCCCAGGGTCTCCCGGACGATCAGGAACGGGGTGGTCTCCAGCGACTTCGGCCGGACGTCGATGATGTCCAGCGGTGAGACCCGGTAGCTGGGGATGTCGACCTTGTGGCCGTTGACCAGGAAGTGCCCGTGATTCACCAGCTGGCGGGCCGCGCGCCGGGTCCGGGCGAAACCGGCCCGGTACACGACGTTGTCCAGCCGGGACTCGAGGATCTGCAGCAGGTTGTCACCGGTCTTGCCGTTGCGGCGGGTGGCTTCCTGGTAGTAGTTGCGGAACTGCTTCTCCAGCACGCCGTAGGAGTACTTGGCCTTCTGCTTCTCCTGCAGCTGGAGCAGGTACTCGCTCTGCTTGATGCGCGCGCGGCCGTGCTGGCCGGGCGGGAAGGGGCGACGCTCGAAGGCGGCGTCACCACCGACGAGGTCGACGTTGAGGCGACGCGAGATGCGGGTCGCGGGTCCGGTGTAACGAGCCATTTCAGTTCTTCTCCCTTACGTGATTCTCGTCAGACCCGGCGGCGCTTGGGCGGACGGCAACCGTTGTGCGGCTGAGGAGTGACGTCAGAAATGGTGCCGACCTCGAGCCCGGTGGCCTGCAGCGAGCGGATCGCGGTCTCACGGCCTGATCCCGGGCCCTTGACGAACACGTCGACCTTTTTGACGCCGTGCTCCTGCGCCTTGCGGGCGGCGTTCTCGGCGGCCATCTGGGCGGCGAACGGAGTCGACTTGCGGGAGCCCTTGAAGCCCACGTGGCCGGCCGAGGCCCAGCTGATCACGTTGCCCTGGGGGTCGGTGATCGACACGATCGTGTTGTTGAACGTGCTCTTGATGTGAGCGTGGCCGTGCGCGACGTTCTTCTTCTCTTTGCGACGGACCTTCTTCACGCCGCCTGCGGCGCGGGTCTTGGGAGGCATCTGCCTTTAGCTCCTGAGGGTTGTTCGGAACGAAGTGTGAACTGCGTGACGCCCGGCGTGGGCCGGGGACCCGGCGACGAGTTACTTCTTGGCCTTCTTCTTGCCGGCCATCGTCTTCTTCGGGCCCTTGCGGGTACGCGCGTTGGTCTTGGTGCGCTGGCCGTGCACCGGCAGGCCACGGCGGTGCCGCAGACCCTGGTAGCAGCCGATCTCGATCTTGCGGCGGATGTCGGCGGCCACCTCACGGCGCAGGTCACCCTCGACCTTGTAATTGCCTTCGAGGTGGTTGCGCAGCTTGACCAGGTCCTCGTCGCTCAGGTCACGGGCCCGAAGGTCCGGGCTGATGCCGGTGGCCTCGAGGGTTTCCTTCGCGCGGGTCGGTCCGACGCCGTAGATGTAGGTGAGCGCGATGACCATCCGCTTCTCGCGGGGCAGGTCAACGCCGGCAAGACGTGCCATTCGGGGCGTTCTCCTTCGTTCCTTCGGAGGTCTTGTGCGCATCCGTCCGCTACTGCCCACTCGGGGCTGGGTTCAGCTCCGATGTAGCGGCCCCGGCCTCCGACCGGGGGTGGCCCCACTGCGCCGGATTCACACCGGTTTCAGCGGGGAGGATTGCGCGTGCTGGGGTGGTGCTGGGTGATGCCGGTACTGCTTGGGTGCTACCGCTCAGCCCTGGCGCTGCTTGTGGCGCAGGTTCTCGCAGATGACCATGACCCGACCGTGGCGACGGATGACCTTGCACTTGTCGCAGATCGGTTTGACGCTGGGCTTGACCTTCACGCCTGTACTCCTGGTTTCGAACGCGATGGCCGCCGCACCCGGCGCGGCCATCTTCATCGGTCGGCTTACTTGTAGCGGTAGACGATCCGCCCGCGGGTGAGGTCGTAGGGCGATAGCTCCACCACGACCCGGTCTTCGGGCAGGATGCGAATGTAGTGCTGGCGCATCTTGCCGCTGATGTGAGCGAGCACCTTGTGCCCGTTGCTCAGCTCCACCCGGAACATCGCGTTGGGCAGTGGCTCGACCACTTTGCCCTCGACCTCGATGGCCCCGTCCTTTTTGGCCATGTCCTCCGCTTTTCGTTATGTATCGTCTGTTCAGTTCGGGCGCAGCCAGCAGGCACGGAAATCACCGCATCGACGAACTGCGTCCGGCGCTTGTCGATGAGGGCCGATCACCACTCGCGGCCACAGCGAGACACCCAAGATTTCTGGGCATGGAAACCGGCGGCATGCGCCACCGGTTGAGTTTACTCACGAGTCAGCCCGATACCAAAACGGGCGAGCGATGCTCAACCGGCGGGAAGATCACCGCGGGCCCCGGAGTTGCAACCAGTGTGAAGCATGTTCCGTTGTCCATCCTGGATCTGGCGCCGGTCAGCAGCAACGCCGACACCTCCGAAGCCCTGCGTAACACCACCGAACTGGCGCGCCGGGCCGAGGCCTGGGGCTACCAGCGCTTCTGGGTCGCGGAGCACCACAACATGCCGGCGATCGCCAGCTCGTCACCGGCAGTGCTGCTGGCCCACCTGGCGGCGATGACCCGCACCATCCGGGTCGGCTCCGGCGGCGTGATGCTGCCCAATCACGCGCCGCTGGTGGTGGCCGAGCAGTTCGGCACCCTGGAGTCGCTGCACCCCGGCCGGATCGACCTCGGGATCGGTCGGGCGCCGGGAACCGACCAGCGGACCGCCCTGGCACTGCGCCGCACGATGCAGGGCCTGTCGGCCGAGGACTTCCCCGCCGAGCTGACCGAGCTGATCGCCATGCTGGCCGGCGACCCGACCAGGCCGCAGGCCGTGCCGACCGCGGCCGGGCTGCCCCAGGTGTGGCTGCTGGGCTCCAGCGACTTCAGCGCGCGGCTGGCCGGGCTGCTGGGTCTGCCGTTCTCATTCGCCCATCACTTCTCGGCCGCCAGCACCGAGCCGGCGCTGGCCGTCTATCGCCAGAGCTTCCGGCCCTCGCAGTGGCTGGACGAGCCGTACGCCATGGTCGCGGTCAGCGCGACCTGCGCCGACACCGATGAATACGCCGAGTACCTGGCCAAGCCGGGCTGGCTGGCGTTCCTGCGGCTGCGCGCCGGTGCGCCGATCCGGCTACCCACCCCGGAGGAGGCCGCCGCCTATCAATTCAGTCCGGCCGAGCGCGCTTTCGTCGAGCAGCGCCGGATCGGTCAGGCGCTCGGCTCGCCGGCGACGGTGGCCGGCCAGCTCAGCGAGCTGCTCGGACGCACCGGCGCCGACGAGTTGATGCTCACCAACCAGGTCTACGAGTTGGCCGACCGGCTTCGCTCGTACCAGTTGATCGCTGAGCTGAGCGAGCGGCCGGCCGTCGGTCCCGCCGGTTCGCTGTGCCTTACCTTGTGATGCCGCTGCTGAGTACCTTGTGACGTCGCTGAGTGCCTTGTGATGTCACCGGCCGGTGACGGGGTCGACGCCGCGCGTCAGTGGTTGCTGTCGATCAGTGGTCACCGTGCCCTCCGGCCCGCTCGCCCGCCTTGGCTTCGGAGTCGGCCCACAGCCGATACATCGCCAACCGGTCTGCGTCGGTGTCCGGCGAGAAGAGCAGGCCGGGCGGGCAGTCCAATGCTCGTTCGATGGCAACGGCGGTGCGCAGTGAGCAACTGTTGCGCCGACCGGTCACGAGATGGTTCACCGTGGAATGGCTCAAGCCGGCGCTGCGCGCCAGTTGCCGCTCCGAAACCCCCAACAGATCGATGTAGTCAGCGAGTGCTCGCCGGCTTCTTAATTGCATGAATCCCCCGTTCGACACAATGCATCCGGCACCGGCCGGATTCGGGACTCAAGCTACCTGAAATGTCTGACGTCCTGTCAGTTATCAGACACTATGGCCGTGTCGTCTGCGGCTGCCCCCTTATGTGACGGGCGGACAGTCCAAGATTCCAGCAGTTCGGCTATCGGTGGCGGACGGTTCGTCCACTACCGGCGGCGAATCAGGCCGATCGGCGCGCCCCCACCCGCGGTCACCGCCAGGCGGGCCTGAGTTCACCACCGGGCGGATATGCCCGCCGATTCCCGGCGTGCCATCAGATCTGATCCCGCCCGGATCAGCAGCTCGTCCAGACCTTCACCCAGGCTGATCGAGACGCCGACCACGCAGACGATGCCGGCCCGGTCCAGCCTGGCGCGAACCCGCTCGGCGACGATGACGCCGACCGCCGCCATATCCACCTGGATCAACGCCGCGACCTGGCGGGTCCCGTACCGGCCCACCGGATCGGTGGGGCGCAGCACCCCGGTCAGGCACCGGGCGATCGACACCTCGCTGTGCGGTCGCTCGGGATCGATCAGCACCAGCGCCACAAAGCCCGGCGCGGTCGCGATGCTCTCGGTGGCCTGCACCCGCCAGCCCGGCTCGGCCCACATGCCCGCGTCCGAGTCGTAGGCCGCCGTGGTCCTGATCGAGTCCCACAGCGCCAGCCGGTGCCCGGCAAGGACGATCGGAAGCACCACGAGGGTTGCGGCCGGACGCCAGCTCGCCAGCACGGCAACGGCGACTCCGGTCACCTTGGTGATCGAGTCCGCCACCTGGTTGCGGGGACCCAGGAGTTGCCGGATCACCCGGCGATCGTCGAACAGCCAGACCACTGCCGCGATCAACGCCGAGTTGATCACGACCCACGACAGGACGGCCGCCAGGATGCCCAGCGGCCCGCCGACCTGCCGGTGAACGGCCGAGGCGGTGCTGGCCGCGGCAGCCACGATGGCAACAGTGATGACATAACGCATGGGCCGGCCACCGCTGACGCTCTTGCGGGAGGGCCATTCGGCGGCGTAGCAGACCAGGACCAGCGGCACGACCAGCGGGACCGGGAGCAGCAGCGCTCCCGCTATGGTCCACACGTCCAGCAGGTTGTGCGCCTTGCCCCCGGTGAACCCGCGCCGGAGCCGCTCAACATGCCGAGCTGACAGTGAGTAGGAGACACTGAGCCCGGCCAGGAGGGCGAACACACCTAGCTGATAGAGGGTCATGCCGGCCAGCACGGGGCGCTAACCAAGGGAGGTGGCGAGAATGAACAGCATCGAATGGCCCTGATCTGACGGACCCGGTGGCGGGGGTGCGTGGTCATTCCAACCGTTACCCCTGCTTCCGGTTGAGAAAATGTTGAGAAAATTCCGAGCGGTAGGTTTTGAAGTGGGACCGACGGTACATCACGGCAAATGGTCTGTCACTGGTAGCTGATCAATAACCAGCTCCACCGCGCACGGGCGCGACCCGCGCCCTGACCGTCACCCCCTCGGATTTCCGGTGTCGAACCTGGCCCTGCCCCCCGCACCCATCCCGCCACCACCCCGACGCCGGTCCGCTGGGCGGTCGCCCACTGGATCGTCGGTCAGCACGAGCGGATAGTGTCTACATCATGTCTGCAGGTACCGGATCCCCCGCCGGCCGCGCCGCGCCCCCGCACCCCGCCGGACCGCGATGAGCGCGCTGTCGGAACTGCTGCAGGCCGAGAACTCCAAGAGCCTCAGCGCCCGCGCCATCTCACAGGCGGCGCGAGAGCTCGGATTCACCCTGAACCATGACACCGCCGCGCGCTACCTGAGAGGTGAGCACGGCAAGCCGGACGAGTCGACGTTGCGGGCCTTCTCCGCCGTGCTGGGGGTCTCACTCGCCAAGCTGCGCCGGGCTGCCTCGCTGCCCGCCGACGTCACCGAGCCCTACCAGCCGCCGGCCGAGGCCGACCGGCTCAGCCGCCGGCAGCGCCGGGCGGTCGACGAGGTCATCCGGGCGATGCTGCAGGCCCCGCCGGCCAGCCAGCCCATCACCGACCTCGCCACTCGTCGCGGCAAGCAGCCGACGCGCGGCAAGGCCGCCAGGCGTGGTCCGGCCGAGCCGCCCGGGCGCTGACCGCGCTTGCGGTAACGCCCCTTCGGCGGGCCTGCCGGCGTCTGCGCCGCGGCGACACGGGCTGACGCCGCGGATCGCTGGATCGCGCACATCCAGGAGCAGCTGAACAGCTACTGTCTACAGCATGGCTGCGCTAACGGATGTCAGCGGCGGTAGGCCGAGCAGGGCGATCACGCTCGGAGCCGCCCGGTGACCGCCCTGTCCGAACTGTTACAGGCCTCGAACAGCACCAACCTGAGCGCCCGCACCATCGCTCGAAACGCCCGCGAACTCGGCTTCAGCCTCAACCATGACACCGCGGCCAGGTACCTGAGGGGAAACCACGGCAGCCCGGACGAATCCACGCTGCTGGCCCTGTCGAAGGTCCTCAAGGTGCCGATGACCAAGCTCCGGGCCGCGGCCGCCCTGCCGAACGAGGTGACCGAGCCCTACCGGCCACCGGCGGAGTCCAGCCGGCTCAGCCGCCGGCAACGACGCGCGGTGGACGAGATCATCCGGGCGATGCTGCAGCCGACCACGGCCAGCAAGCGGGTCACCGACCTCGACACCTCACGCGCCAAGAAGGCAACGCCGCGAGCAGCCCGGCGCGGCACGGTGGAGCCACCTCAACGCTGAGCCCCACGACCCCACAGGATCGTCAGAGGCCTACTCAATACTGCCCGCATGACCTCGCACCCCGGCAGCCCACCTCGTCCCAGTAGCGCCGCCCGCCTGGCTTGCCCTTACGACCCGTGGGCCGATCTCCGGCAGAACTGGCCCCACGTCAGGGTCGTCATCGAAGAGATGACCGGTGATCTGCTGGGTGAGGTGCGTGACGACGGCCGGCTGATCGCGTTGCGCGCCGACACCTCGGCGGCCCAGCGCAGGTGCACCCTGACCCATGAGCTGGTCCACCTCGAGCGGGGCATCCTCGACTGCGGTCCCTGGCTCCAGCGTGAGGAGGGGCTGGTGCACGCCGAAGTGAGCCGGCGCCTGATCCCGCTGGCCAGCCTCACCGCCGCGATCCGGGCACTGGGCGGCGCCGACGATCGGGCGGCGCTCGCGCAATGGCTCGATGTGGACAGCGAAACGCTGACGATCCGCCTCAGCCGGATGAGCAGCTCCGAACGCACGGCGCTGCGCCGTTCACTGGCCCGCCAGACCTTGCTGTGGTCGGTGGCCTAGCGGCTGTGGTCTAACG
The DNA here is from genome assembly GCA_036389035.1 of Jatrophihabitans sp. NCBI lineage: Bacteria > Bacillati > Actinomycetota > Actinomycetes > Jatrophihabitantales > Jatrophihabitantaceae > Jatrophihabitans > Jatrophihabitans sp. The sequence continues at coordinate 477,097 of DASVQQ010000007.1, read as the reverse complement.
GCTGTGGTCGGGCCTAGCGGCTGTGGTCTAGCGGCTGTGGTCGGGCCTAGCGGCTGTGGTCTAGCGGCTGTGGTCGATGGCCTGGGCAGCTAGGGTCATGAGCTTGACAACGCCACGTCCACCAGGCATCTTATGTCTGTTGGATGACAAGATGTCATACAGCAGCAGTCCCCGATAGCGGCGGGGATGCGTCACCAGCCTCGGGGGAGGGCCGGGCGGCATGGTGGTAATCGGCGCGCTGAGTGGCGTCGATCGCGGGCGGGCGACGATCGGCCGCCGGTGCCATGCCGCCCGCTACCGGGCCGGTGGGGTGCGCTCAGGGCCGATGGTCACTGCGAGAGGCTCAGGGCGAAAAGATCGGCCGGGTCGGTCCACCAGTGCGTCAGGTCAAGCCCTGCCGAGGCCAGCTCAGCGGTAATGCCGTTCCGGCGGAACTTCGAGGAGATCTCGGTGAGCAACTCCTCCCCCGCATCGAAGTGCACGTCCAAGCCGATCGCGTGGAACCGGGCCTGGATCTCGCGGGCGGCTCGCAAGCGCATCTCGATCCGCTCGGCCACCGGATTCCACACCGCCCGGTGATGGAACGCCTCGATCGGCAGGTCGCCGTCGAGTTCGCGGTTGAGCACCCGCAGCACATTGAGGTTGAATTCCGCCGTGACACCGGCAGCGTCGTCATAGGCGGGCACCAGGATCTCGGCGGGCTTGACAAGATCGGTGCCCAGCAGCAGCACGTCACCGGGCTCGAGTGCCGCTCGAACACCACTGAAGAAGGCGGCCCGCTCGGCTGGGTCGAGGTTGCCGATGGTGGAGCCGAGAAAGACGATGGCGGTGCGCCCGGACTTGGCCAACCCGTCCAGATGCCGGGTGAAATCCGCCCTGATGGGCAGCACGTCGGCCGCCGGATAGCGATCTGCCAGGCCGACCGCGGCCTCGGCCAGCGCACTCGCCGAGACGTCCACCGTGATGATCCGACGCAGCGTGCCGCCCTGCTGCCAGGCGTCCAGCAGCAGCTGGGTCTTGATCGATGACCCCGAGCCCAGCTCGATCACGGTCTCGACCGGTGCGGCCGCCGCGATGTCGCGGGCGTGGGCGTGCAGGATCTGCGCCTCGGTCCGGGTCGGGTAGTACTCCGGCAGCTCGGTGATCTGCTCGAACAGCTCGCTGCCGCGGGCGTCGTAGAACCACCGCGGCGGCAACGACTTGGGGATGCTGGTGAGCCCGGTTCGGGCATCGGAGGCCAGCTCGTCGGTGGCGCCAGCCGAATCGAGAAAGCTGTCATCGACGCTGATGGACATGGCTCTCACTCTCTGTGTCGTCACTGCTTGTGTCGTCACTGCTTGTGTCGTCACGATCGGACTTGAGCGGGCGGTATCGCACCCCGCTCCGGTCGGCCACGACCAGCTGGCCGTCGGGGATCGGCTGCCATCCCGGGTCGTCATCGAACGGTTCGCTGGCGACCAGCACGCCCGCTGACGAGCGGCGCCAGCACAGCGAATGGGTCACCGTGGTGCCGAGGATCTGCCGGCCGTCGGTGAGCAGGGTGGTCAGCCTGGAGCCCGGCGCCGCCGCCAGCACCTCGGTGATCAGGCCGGCCAGCGCCGCAGCCGGATCATGGGAGGCTGCCAGCCGCTGGCGGAGCAGCGCCCACAGCAGCGAGGCGTCAGTCAGCACCTGGATGCCCAGCAGCTCGCGGCGGGGCACGCTGTCGGCAAGCCAGACCGCGGTGTCAGGCCAGCCGGCGATCCGGCCGTTGAGGCTGAACAGCCACTGCCCGTCGGTGAACGGGGCGCAGGCGGCCTCGGCGACCGGCATGCCGGCAGTGGCGTTGCGGACGGCGGCCAGCGCGCCGACGGCCACCGTGCCCCGCGCCAGCTCGGCGAACGCCGCGTCCTGCCAGATCGGCACCGCTCGCCGGTAACGCCGGGCGCCGGGCGGCGCCTCGGCCTCGGCGCTGAACCAGCCGACTCCGAAGCCGTCGACGTTGACCTTGCCACCACCGCGCATGTCAGTGGGGGCATAGCTCTGCACGGCGAGCGAGTGCGGCGGGTCCAGCACCAGTTCTGCCAAGCTCACGGGCGGCCCGAGATAACCGAAATGACGACACATCGCTGGAGATCAGCTCGGCTCGGCGTCGCGGGCAGTCCGAAACCCGGCGAAGATCTGCCGCCGGATCGGGTAGTCCCAGTTGCGGAAGGTGCCTCGGCAGGCCGCCTGGTCGGTGCCGAACGAGCCCCCCCGCAGCACGTAGTAGTCCTCGCCGAAGAAGACCTCGGAGTACTCGGCGTACGGGAACACCTCGAAGCCGGTATAGGCGGCGAAGATGGAGGAGGTCCATTCCCAGACGTCGCCGATCAGCTGGTGCACTCCATAGGCCGACGCGCCTGCCGGATAGCTGCCGGCCGGCGCCGGCCGCAGATGCCGCTGGCCAAGGTTGGCCCGTTCCGGCGTCGGGTCCTCATCGCCCCAGGGGTAGCGACGCGACCGTTGCGAGACCGGATCCCACCGGGCCGCCTTCTCCCACTCGGCCTCGGTAGGCAACCGGCGGCCGGCCCACGCGGCATAGGCCTGAGCCTCGTACAGGCACACGTGCAGCACCGGCTCGTCGTCGCCGACCGGGATCAGGTTGCCGAAGCTGCGCCGCCACCACGAGCCGCTGCCGTCCCTGCTCCAGAACAGCGGCGCGGTCAACCCCGCCCGCTGACGATGCTCCCAACCCGGCGCGGTCCACCAGCGCCGCTGGTCATAGCCGCCGGCGTCGATGAACCGCAGGTAGTCGCCATTGGTCACCGGAGTCGTGTCGAGGAAGAAGGCGTCGACGTGCACCGAATGGGCCGGTCGCTCGTTGTCCAGCGCCCAGGCTTCGGTCGAGGTGCCCATCGTGAACTCACCCGCGGGTATCAGCACCTCCTCAGCCAGCGCCGGCGCGACAGCCGGCCGCGGCGGCGGCGCGGCCTGCAACGGCGGCCCGGAGCGGCGTAGCTGGTGAGTGGCCAGCATGGTCTCGTCGTGCTGCTGCTCGTGCTGCACCACCATGCCGAACGCGAAACCGGACTCGGTGAGCCGGCTGACGTTCAACGGCGCCCGATCCAGGACGTCGAGCACCTTCTGCCGGACCTGGCCGGCATAGCCGCGGGCCTGGGTGGGTGACAGCAACGGCAACGACGGACGGTCGGCGCGGGAATTCTTGAACGCGTCATACATCTGGTCGATGTCGGCGCGGACCGCCTCACGGCCGCCGACGTCGCGGACCAGCCAGATCTCCTCCTGGTTGGCGATGTGGGCGTAGTCCCACACCAGCGGCGACATCAGCGGCGAGTGCTGGCTGACCAGCTCCGGCTCGTCCACCGCCTCGGTCAGCGCCGCGCTGCGCAGCCTGGTCCGGGTCAGCTCGGCGGCGATGTGTTCACGCAGGGCGGCGTCACTGAGCAGGCTCAGGTCGGCGCCGCCGGTCGGCGGGGTCATCGGCGGCCCTCCGCGACCAGCGCCTCCGAGGCTGGGCTGATCGCCTGGCAGAGCCGGCGGTGCAGCACCCGGTCGACCTTTTGCCGGACCGCCGGTGGCAGGCCGAGGCCGTCCAGGCCCGGAGTGGCGATGTCGAGCAGTCGAGCGGCACTGTCCCGCAGCACCGGGTCGGCCAGTCCGTGCTCGGTGGCCTGCTGCCAGCGATCAGCTCCTTCGGCGCAGCAGCGCAGCACCTGCCGGACTGACTGCGGACCGGCGAACAGCGCCGCCAGCAGCGCCAGCGGCGCTATCCATTCGTCACCGGGCTGGGCGTCGAGATAGCGGATCTCCAGGTACCCCTGCGGGCGCACCGGCGGGAACAACATGGACAGGTGCAGGTCGATGTCGGCGGTGCTCAGCAGCTCACCGGACTCGATCCACTCCCGCAGTGTCAGCGGCTGCTCCAGACGCCAGTCGCCGGTCACTCGCCGCCGGGCCAGCACCCGGGAGTCCAGGACTCGCTGGGCATAGCCGTCCAGCTCTGCCGACTTCGGCGGCTGGGTGCGCTCGGGGTCCAGCTGCCACCAGGACGACATCCTGGTCGAGGCCGCGTCGGGCACCAGCTCACCAGCCGTTCGAGGGGAGTTGGCGAAGGCGGCCAGCAGCACCGGGCCGAGCTGGTGGGCCGCCCGCCACCGATCGGCGGCGTCGGCGCGGGTGCCGAGGTCCAGGCAGACCTGGGTGGCCGCGGTGGAGCACATCATCACCCGTCCGGCCGGGCCGAACTCGTCGAAGCGGTCGGCCATCGCGTCATAGCGGGGGGTCCGGAGGATGCGGTGCGGGTGCCGGTACGGATCTGTCGCCAGGTCGGAGAGCTCGAACCCGGCCGGGGCCAGCAACCCGCGCAGGGCCTGGATGTCAGCGCACATGGCAGTGATGAGGTCGGTGACCGAAGCTGCGGGAAGCGAGGAGATCTCGAGTTGACCGCCTGGTTCGACGGTGACCGAGCCACCGTGGGGCAGCGCCGTGGCGGGGCTGTTCGCAACCAGGGTGGTGGGGGCGTGCGGGCCGAGCAGCGTCGCGAGCGTCTGAGCGTCCGGTCGCCGGTCGGGGTCGTGCGGGTCGATCACTAGCCATTCCAGCTCGATGCCGGTCTTGGCGGGAGGACCGTGCTTGAAGCAGACGCGAGTGATGTAGCTGCCTGCTTCGGCGATGGTCCGGATCGGCTGAGGATCTTGCATGCCGGGCGTGGCGATGCTCATGGCCGTCTCCGTTCGCTGGGCGGATGGTAGAGCCAACCTATCGCGCGACCCTGACAACGGCCACCGTGCGGAAGCTGGCAGGGCTCAATCGGCAAGGGCGCTGATCGGTACGCCGCGGGCGCCCAGCTCGGCCCGGCCGCCGTCCTGGGCGGTCAGCACCCACAGCCCGTCCGGCAGCAACGCGACCGTGTGCTCCCAGTGGGCCGACAGCGAGCCATCGGCGGTTCGCACCGTCCAGTTGTCCGGTAGCTGCCGGGTCTGGGCCGAGCCGAGGGTGATCATCGGCTCGATGGCCAGCGTCATCCCGGCGACCAGCTGTGGCCCCTTGCCGGGCTTGCCGTAATTGAGGATGTGGGGGTCCATGTGCATCGAGGTGCCGATGCCGTGGCCGCCGTAGCCGGCCACGATGCCGAATTCGCCCGACCTGCCCACCGAGGTCTGCACCGCATGGGAGATGTCGGTGAGCCGGCCACCGACCCGGGCGGCGGCGATGCCGTCCCACAGCGCGGTACGGCAGGCTTCGGACAGGGCCCGCGCGTCAGCGACCACCTCGCCGACCGCGACGGTGACCGCGGCGTCGCCGTGCCAGCCGTCGACGATCGCCCCGAAGTCCAGCGAGATCAGGTCGCCGTCCGCCAGCAGGTCGTCCTGGCTGGGGATGCCGTGCACCACGTTCGCATTGCGTGAGGAGCAGATGACGCCGGGGAACGGCGGCGGGCCGGAGTATCCGAGAAAGGAGGACACCGCTCCGGCCTCGGCCAGCACCCGGCGGGCGATCTGATCGAGTTCGTGAGTCGACACCCCGGGCTTGGCCGCCTCGGTCATCGCCGCCAGGCCGGCCGCGACCACCAGGCCGGCCGCCCGCATCGACCTGATCTGGTCAGGGGTCTTGAGCTCGATGTCGTCCCGACGGCGGCGCACGATGGGTCAGGATATCGCTTTGGTCAGGGCCGCGATGGCGCGCTCGGTGACATCCTCGACCGGGCCCAGGGCGTCCACGACCACCAGCTGACCGCGGCCGTCGTAGAACTGGATCAGCGGCGCGGTCTGCTCGGCGTAGACGTCCAGCCGGTGCCGGACGGTGTCGGCCTGGTCGTCGTCTCGCTGGAACAGCTCGCCGCCGCACAGGTCACAGCGACCGCCGGACTGGGTGGGGTCGTACTCGATGTGCCAGATGTGACCGCACTTGCGGCACATCCGGCGTCCGGACAGCCGCCGCACGACCTCGTCGTTGTCGACCTCGAGTTCTAAGACGACGTCGAGGGAGGCGCCCAGGTCACCGAGCACCGAGTCGAGTTCGTAGGCCTGGGCCACGTTGCGCGGGAAACCGTCGAGCAGGAAGCCGGCGGCGGTGTCCGGCTCGTCCAGCCGGTCCCGCACCATCGCGATGGTCACCGCGTCGGGAACCAGGTCACCGGCGTCCATGAAGGACTTCGCGAGCTTGCCTAGTTTGGTGCCGCCGGAGACATTGGCCCGAAAGATGTCGCCGGTCGAGATCTGGGGGATGGAGAAGCGCTCGGCGATGAAGCCGGCCTGGGTGCCCTTGCCCGCGCCCGGAGGTCCTACGAGGACGAGTCGCACTAGGTTCTCACCGGCCCGCTCCGCCTCGTCAGCGTCCGCGCTGGCCGGCGCGGCTGCCGGCAGGGCCGACGCCCTGCCATTAACGCAAGAACCCTTCGTAGTTGCGTTGCATGAGCTGGCTTTCGATCTGCTTGACCGTGTCCAGGGCCACGCCCACCATGATCAGCACAGCGGTGCCGCCGAACGGGAAGTTCTGGTTGTTGCCGCCGGTCATCGAGAAGAAGAAGTTCGGGATCACGGCGACGATGCCGAGGTAGAGGGCGCCGGGCAGCGTGATCCGGGACAGCACGTACTGCAGGTACTCCGCGGTCGGGCGGCCCGGGCGGATGCCGGGGATGAAGCCGCCGTACTTCTTCATGTCGTCGGCCCGCTCCTCCGGGTTGAAGGTGATGCCGACGTAGAAGTAGGTGAAGAAGATGATCAGCAGGAAGTAGATGATGATGTGGATCGGATCCTGCTGATCGAGCAGGTGGTTGGTGATCCACAATTGCAGGCCGGACGTGCTGTTGCCGTTGAGCTGGGAAAGCAGCTGCGGGATGTAGAGCAGCGACGAGGCGAAGATGACCGGGATGACACCGGCCATGTTGACCTTCATCGGCAGGTAGGTGGAGGTGCCGCCGTACATCCGGCGCCCGATCATCCGCTTGGCGTACTGCACCGGGATCCGGCGCTGCGCCTGCTCGACGAACACCACGGCCGCGATGATCGCGAAGCCCAGCATCAGGATCAGCACGAAGGCGAAGGCGCCGGAGTTCTTCAGGATCGCCTGGCCCTCGGACGGGATCCGGGCGGCGATCGAGGCGAACATCAGGATCGACATGCCGTTGCCGACGCCCCGGTCGGTGATCAGCTCGCCGAGCCACATCACCACCGCGGTGCCGGCGGTCATGATGACGACCATGGTGCCCATGGCGAAGATCGACTCGCGGTACAGCGGCTCGCAGTTGACCGAGCCCGAGAACAGCTGGCCCGAGCGTGCCAGGGCGATGAAACCGGCGGACTGCAGCACCGCCAGGCCGATGGTGAGGTACCGGCTGTACTGGGTCAGCTTCTGCTGACCGGACTGGCCCTCTTTCTTCAGCGCCTCGAACCGGGGGATCACCACGACCAGGAGCTGGATGATGATGCTGGCGGTAATGTAGGGCATGATGCCCAGCGCGAACACCGACAGTTTCAGCAGCGCTCCACCGGAGAACAGGTTGATGAGCGCGTATGCGGTCTGGCTGGCGCCACTGGCCGTCTTGATGCACTGGTTGATCGCGACCGTGTCGGTGTTGGGCGTCGGTATGGCGGCACCCAGCCGGTACAGCCCGATCATGGCCAGGGTGAAGAGCAGCTTCTTACGCAGGTCTGGCGTCCGGAAAGCAGACGCGAAAGCGCTGAGCACACATCCTCCTGCGCGTGGGTCGAGGTCTATCTGTTGTGGGTCCGAGCCGGCCGCCGGCCCCGGGGCTTGCTGTGCGGCGCCGAGTCGGTGTCCTCGGGTGCGAGCCTAACAGCCGAGCACTTTCTACCACCGGTTCGTAAGCAGCCGGTAACGATACGCAGTGGGCCGGACAGTTGCCTGTCCGGCCCTGCTACGGGTGCGCAACCGGGCCCATTCGGCGACGGCGCCGCCGGTGCTACAGGGTGCTCGTGCTTCCGCCGGCCGCGGCGATCTTCTCCGCGGCGCTGGCCGAGAAGGCGTGGGCGGTCACGTCGAGCTTGACGCCACCGAGGTCACCGGTGCCCAGAACCTTGATCGGAGCGCCCTTGCGGACGGCTCCGGCTTCGACCATCGCCTCGGGCGAGACCGTTCCACCGTTGGGGAACAGCTCGGCCAGCTTGGCGACGTTGACCACCTGGAACTCGACCCGGAACGCGTTGCGGAAGCCCTTGAGCTTGGGCAGCCGCATGTGGATCGGCATCTGGCCGCCTTCGAAGCCGGCCGGGACCTGGTACCGGGCCTTGGAGCCCTTGGTGCCGCGCCCGGCGGTCTTGCCCCGCCTGCCGCCCTCACCGCGGCCGACCCGGATCTTGGCCGATTTCGACCCCGGCGCCGGACGCAGGTGGTGAACCTTCAGCAAACCGTCACTCATGACTACTCAACCTCCTCGACCGAGACCAGGTGGGTCACGGTCTGGACCATGCCGCGGATCTCGGGCCGGTCCTCCTTGACGACGACGTCGCGCACTCGCTTCAGCCCCAGGGAGCGCAGCGTCTGGCGCTGGTTGTCCTTGGACCCGATCTCCGAGCGCAGCTGGGTGATCTTCAGACGGGCCATCGCTCAGCCCCCCTGTCCGGCACGGGCGCGCAGCAGACCGGCCGGAGCCACGTCCTCCAGCGGCAGGCCGCGACGGGCCGCCACCTCTTCGGGACGGACCAGCTGCTTCAGGGCCGCCTCGGTGGCGTGCACGATGTTGATCGGGTTGTCCGAGCCGAGGGACTTGCTGAGGATGTCGTGGATGCCCGCGCACTCCAGGACGGCGCGCACCGGACCACCGGCGATGACCCCGGTACCGGGGCTGGCCGGCTTGAGCAGCACCACTCCGGCGGCCTTCTCACCCTGCACCGGGTGCGGGATGGTCAGGGCGATCCGGGGCACCTTGAAGAAGTTCTTCTTGGCTTCCTCGACGCCCTTGGCGATCGCGGCCGGGACTTCCTTGGCCTTGCCGTAGCCGACGCCGACGGTGCCGTCACCGTCGCCGACGACGACCAGTGCGGTGAAGCTGAACCGGCGACCACCCTTGACGACCTTGGCCACCCGGTTGATGGTGACGACGCGCTCGAGCAGCGCGCTCTTCTCAGGAGCCGAACGGCCGTCCCGGCGGTCGCGGCCACCCCGCTCGTTGCCGCCGGCGCGCTCGTTGCCGCCGGTGCGGGGGCCGCGTTGCGTTCCCTGGGTTGCGGAGGCCATCAGGCTGTTCCCTCACTGTTGCTGGACATGTGCATGGGGTTGCTGTTCAGGATGCGGCTCATCAGAAATCCAGGCCGCCTTCACGGGCGGCGTCGGCGAACGCCGCGATCCGGCCGGTGTAGGTGTTGCCGCCACGGTCGAGCACCACCTTGGTGACGCCGACCGCCTTGGCCGATTCGGCGACGGCGGCGCCGACCTGGCGGGCCTGGGCGGTCTTGTCACCCTCGGTCAGCTTGAAGGTCGAGGCAGAGGCCAGCGTGATGCCCTTGCTGTCGTCGACCAACTGCACGTACAGGTGCCGGGCCGAGCGGCTGACGACCAGCCGGGGCCGGCTTTCGGTGCCCACGACCTTCTTGCGCAGCCGGAAGTGCCGGCGGGCCTTGCTGGTGCGGCGGCCGGCCGAGATTCCGGCCGAACGCCGTGCGCGCTTGACGATTCCTGAGGCAGCCATTACTTACCCGTCTTTCCGGCCTTGCGGCGGACGACCTCACCCTGGTAACGCACGCCCTTGCCCTTGTAGGGGTCAGGCTTGCGCAACTTACGGATGTTGGCGGCCACTTCGCCGACCTTCTGCTTGTCGATGCCTTCGACGGCGAACCGGGTCGGGGAGTCGACTCTGAACGAGATGCCCTCCGGCGCCGTGATCAGGACCGGGTGGCTGAACCCGAGAGCGAACTCCAGGTCACCGCCCTTGGCCGCGACCCGGTAACCGGTGCCGACGATCTCAAGATTCTTGATGTAGCCGGAGGTGACTCCGACCACCATGTTCGCGATCAACGTCCGGGACAGCCCGTGCAGTGACTTGGACACGCGCTCGTCGTCGGGACGGACCACATTCAACGTGCCGTCCTCCTGAGCGATCGTGATCGGCTCGGAAAGGACGTGCGAAAGGCTGCCCTTGGGACCCTTGACGGTGACGTGCTGGCCGTCGATCGCGACCTCCACCCCGCTCGGGACCGGGATCGGCAGCTTGCCGATGCGACTCATGTGGGGCTCCCCTACCAGACGTAGGCGAGGACTTCCCCACCCACTCCACGCTTGGCGGCCTGCCGGTCGGTCAACAGACCGGACGAGGACGAGATGATGGCGATGCCCAGGCCACCGAGCACCCGCGGCAGTCCGGTGGACTTGGCGTACACCCGCAGACCAGGCTTGGACACCCGGCGCACGCCGGCGATGCTGCGCTCGCGGTTGGGGCCGTACTTCAGGTTCAGGGTCAGCACCTTGCCGGGCAGGTCGCCCTCGGTGTCGGTCACCTGGAAGCCCGAGATGTAACCCTGCTGCTGCAGGATCTCGGCGATGTGGGCCTTGAGCTTGCTGTGCGGCATGGACACCGTGTCGTGGAACGCCGAGTTGGCGTTGCGCAGGCGGGTCAGCATGTCGGCGATGGGGTCCGTCATGGTCATGAGGCGGCCTCGCGGTTCGGGCCGGCGAAGAGCGTGTTCATCAAAGGTCTTACCTCTCTCGGAGCGGTTCCCCTGCGATCCGGCATCCGGACGGGGCCTGCTTCGAAGCAACATGGACAACCAGACAAGTTTGCCTGATCGGTGCTCGATTGAGAAATCGAGCGGTGCCAGCGAAGGCGAAGGTCTGGGGCTACCAGCTCGACTTGGTCATGCCGGGCAGCTCGCCGGCATGGGTCATCTCGCGCAGGCAGATCCGGCACAGCCCGAACTTCTTGTAGACGGCCTGGGACCGGCCGCAGCGCTGGCACCGGGTGTACCCGCGAACCGCGAACTTCGGCTTGGCTGCCGCCTTGATCCTGAGTGCAGTCTTGGCCATGGCTTAGTTCTCCTTGAACGGGAAGCCGAGCGCGCGAAGCAGCGCGCGGCCCTCGTCGTCGTTGGTCGCCGTCGTGACGATGGTGATGTCCATGCCACGCGGGCGATCGATCGTGTCGGGGTCGATCTCGTGGAACATCGACTGCTCGTTGAGACCGAAGGTGTAGTTGCCGTTGCCGTCGAACTGCTTGGGCGAGAGCCCGCGGAAGTCACGGATCCGGGGCAGCGCCAGGCTCAGCAACCGGTCCAGGAACTCCCACATCCGGTCACCGCGCAGGGTCACCTTGGCGCCGATCGGCATGCCCTCGCGCAGCTTGAACTGGGCGATGGAGACCCGGGCCTTCTGCACCAGCGGCTTCTGGCCGGTGATCAGGGTCAGGTCGCGCACCGCGCCGTCCATCAGCTTGGCGTCCTTGGCGGCCTGCCCGACACCCATGTTGACGACGATCTTGACCACGCCGGGAATCTGCATGGGGTTGGCGTAGGAGAACTGGGACTGCAGCGCGGGCGCTATCTCCTTGCGGTAACGCAGCTTCAACCGCGGCGCCGGCACCTCGGTGGTGCTTGCCTCGGTGCTCATCACAGGTCCTTTCCAGTACGGCGGGCAACGCGGACGTTGCGGCCGGTTTCTTCGTCTCGGCGGTATCCGACCCGGGTGGCCTGGCCGTCCACGACCACCATCACGTTGCTGGCGTCGACCTTGGCTTCCTGGTTGACGATGCCGCCGGTCTTGGCGCCACGGGCGTTGGCCGAGACCCGGGTGTGCTTGGTGACCCGGTTGACGCCCTCGACGATGATCTTGTTCTCAGCCGGGAAGGACGCGATCACCTTGCCGGACTTGCCGCGGTCCTTACCTGCGATGACGACGACCTCGTCGCCCTTCTTGATCTTCATGGCTACAGCACCTCCGGAGCCAGCGAGATGATCTTCATGAACTTCTTGTCGCGCAGTTCGCGCCCGACCGGGCCGAAGATGCGGGTGCCGCGCGGCTCGCCGTCGGCCTTGATCAGCACGGCGGCGTTCTCGTCGAACCTGATGTAGGAGCCGTCAGCACGCCGACGCTCCTTCACCGTCCGGACGATGACCGCCTTGACGACGTCACCCTTCTTGACACCGGCGCCGGGCAACGCGTCCTTGACGGTCGCGACGATGATGTCGCCGATGCCCGCATAGCGACGGCCCGAGCCGCCCAACACCCGGATGCACAAGATCTCCTTGGCACCGGTGTTGTCGGCGACGCGCAGTCGCGACTCCTGCTGAATCACAGCCTTACTCCCAAAATCGTGGCTAACCAGGCCTCGTGGCGGGCCCTTACTATGCCGTCTTGCTCCTGCCCGGGTAGCCGGGCAGGACGTCGAGCCTTACTACTTGGCGCGCTCGATGATCTCCACCACGCGCCAGCGCTTGGTGGCCGACAGCGGGCGGGTCTCCATCAACAGCACCCGGTCGCCGACGCCGGCCGAGTTGGCCTCGTCGTGAGCCTTGAGCTTGTTGGTGCGCCGGATGACCTTGCCGTAGAGCGGGTGCTTGACCCGGTCCTCGACCGCGACCACCACGGTCTTGTCCATCTTGTCGCTGACGACCAGGCCCTCACGGACCTTGCGGTCGGCGTCGCGAACGGATCCGGTGGTGGCCGGGGTTGCGTCCGTGCTCATGCAGCGCCTCCTTCAGGTGCTACCGACAGGCCGAGCTCGCGCTCACGCAGGATCGTGTAGATCCGAGCGATGTCGTGGCGCACGACGCGCAGCCGCCGGTTGTTGTCCAGTTGCCCGGTAGCCATCTGGAAGCGCAGGTTGAACAGCTCTTCCTTGGACTCCCGCAGCCGGGTCTGCAGTTCCTCGTCGTGTAGCTCGCGAAGCTCGCTGGTGTTGGACGTGGTAGCCATCAGAACTCCTCCCGCTTCACGATCCGGCACTTCATGGGCAGCTTGTGGATGGCCCGGGTCAGGGCCTCCCTGGCCGTCTTCTCATCCGGGTAGGACAGCTCGAAGAGCACCCGTCCCGGCTTGATGTTGGCGATCCACCATTCCGGCGAGCCCTTGCCCGAGCCCATCCGGGTCTCGGCAGGCTTCTTGGTCAGCGGCCGGTCGGGGTAGATGTTGATCCAGACCTTGCCACCACGGCGGATGTGCCGGTTGATGGCGATACGCGCCGACTCGATCTGCCGGTTGGTGATGTAGGCAGGCTCGAGCGCCTGAACGCCGTACTCGCCGAAGGTGACACGGGTGCCACCCTTGGCAGGCCCGGTGCGATCCGGGTGGTGCTGCTTGCGGTGCTTAACCCGCCGTGGGATCAACATATGTCAGCCCTCAGTTTTTTCGGTGTTCTCAGCTGCCGGCTCGGAACTGCCGGCGGCCGGCGTCTCGGCGGTGTCGGTCACCGGAGCCTCGACGGCCCGGCCCTCTACGGCCAGCGCGTCGACCACCGGGGAGTCAACCGGCTCGGTGTCTTGAACCGCGACAGCGGCAGCCGGCGTCTCGACTCCGGCGTCCGCTGCCCGTCCTGCCTCGGTCGAGACGCCGGTGGTGCCCTGCGAGCCGGAACGACGCGGACGAGCCGGCCGGTCACGACGCTGGCGCAGGGCCTCGGCGGCGACCGCGGCCTCGCGCTCGGTACGCGAACCGGTGGGAACCTCGCCCTTGTAGATCCAGACCTTCACACCGATCCGGCCGAAGGTGGTACGGGCCTCGTAGAAGCCGTAGTCGATGTTGGCGCGCAGCGTGTGCAGCGGCACCCGGCCCTCGCGGTAAAACTCCGAGCGGCTCATCTCAGCGCCGCCGAGGCGGCCCGAGCACTGCACCCTGATGCCCTTGACGCCCGGGCTCTTCAGGGTCGACTGCATGCTCTTGCGCATCGCGCGACGGAAGCTGACCCGGTTGGACAGCTGCTCGGCCACACCCTGGGCGACCAGCTGGGCATCGGCTTCGGGGTTCTTGACCTCGAGGATGTTGAGCTGGACCTGCTTGCCGGTGAGCTTCTCGAGCTCGCCGCGGATCCGGTCGGCCTCAGCACCCCGGCGGCCGATCACGATGCCCGGCCGCGCGGTGTGGATGTCGACCCGGACCCGGTCGCGGGTCCGCTCGATCTCCACCTTGGCGATCCCGGCGCGTTCCATCCCCTTGGACATCAGGCGACGGATCGCGACGTCCTCCTTGACGTACTCGCCGTAGTTCTTGTCGGCGAACCAGCGACTCTTCCAGTCGGTGGTGATGCCGAGGCGGAACCCGTTCGGGTTTACTTTCTGCCCCATTAGCGGGTGCTCCCCTTCTTGGCGGTGGTGCGCGAGGACAAGCCGGTCTTCGCGACTCTCTCTACGCTCTCGACCTCGATGGTGATGTGGCTGGTGCGCTTGCGGATCCGATAGGCCCGGCCCTGCGCCCGCGGCTGGAACCGCTTGAGGGTCGGACCCTCGTCGACGAAGGCGCGCGAGACGATCAGCGTCTCGGGATCGAGGTTGAAGTTGTTCTCGGCGTTGGCGATCGCGGAGGCCAGAACCTTCGCCACCGGCTCCGACGCTGCCTGCGGTGCGAACTTGAGCACCGCGAGCGCGTCCGATGCCGGCTTGTTGCGAATCAGGTCGATGACGCGACGCGCCTTCATGGGCGTCACGTTGACCTGCGACGCCCGCGCGAAGGCGGTCCGCACATCTGCGTCGGGTTCGTTGGCTGCCATCTGCGATATCCCTTAAATCTGGCTGATCGGTGGTGAACTGTCGGATCTGTTGCGCGCGACTACCGGCGGGACCGGCGGTCATCCTTGATGTGACCCCGGAAGGTGCGGGTCGGGGCGAACTCGCCGAGCTTGTGGCCGACCATGCCCTCGGTCACGAACACCGGGACGTGCTTGCGGCCGTCGTGCACCGCGATGGTGTGCCCGAGCATGTCCGGAATGATCGTCGAGCGCCGCGACCAGGTCTTGATCACGTTCTTGCTGCCCTTGTCGTTCTGGACATCCACCTTCTTGAGCAGGTGGTCGTCGACGAAGGGGCCCTTCTTGAGCGAGCGAGGCATGGCTGGTCCTAACGCTTCTTGTTTGACTTGCGGCGGCGGACGATCATCGCGTCGCTCGCCTTGCGGGTACGGGTACGGCCTTCGGGCTTGCCGGCCGGGTTGACCGGGTGCCGGCCACCTGAGGTCTTGCCCTCACCACCGCCGTGCGGGTGGTCCACCGGGTTCATCGCCACACCTCGGACGGTCGGGCGCTTGCCCTTCCACCGCATCCGGCCGGCCTTGCCCCAGTTGATGTTGCTCTGCTCGGCGTTGCCGACCTCGCCGACGGTGGCGCGGCAGCGCACGTCAACGTTGCGGATCTCACCGGAGGGCATCCGCAGCTGGGCGTACGGGCCGTCCTTGGCCACCAGCTGCACGCTGGCGCCGGCGGAGCGGGCGATCTTGGCGCCGCCACCGGGCCGCAGCTCGATCGCGTGCACCGTGGTGCCGACCGGGATGTTGCGCAGCGGCAGCGCGTTGCCCGCCTTGATGTCAGCGCCCGGGCCGTTCTCGATCTGGTCGCCCTGCTTCAACGTCCGCGGCGCGAGGATGTAGCGCTTCTCGCCGTCGGCGTAATGCAGCAACGCGATCCGCGCGGTCCGGTTCGGGTCGTACTCGATGTGCGCGACCTTGGCCGGCACCCCGTCCTTGTCGTTGCGGCGGAAGTCGATCAGCCGGTAGGCGCGCTTGTGCCCACCACCCTGATGACGGGTGGTGATGTGGCCGGTGTTGTTGCGGCCGCCGCGGTTGTGCAGCGGTCGGACCAGCGACTTCTCCGGCGTGGTCCGGGTGACCTCGACGAAGTCGGCGACACTCGAACCACGGCGACCGGGAGTCGTCGGCTTGTACTTGCGGATACCCATATCTGAAGTCCGTTCCTGTCCCGTGTCCCGCTAGGCCGCAGGTCCGCCGAAGACCTCGATGCGGTCACCCTCGCGAAGGGTGACGACCGCGCGCTTGATGCTCTTGCGCGTGCCGTATCCGAATCGGGTCCGCTTGCGCTTGCCCTGACGATTGAGAGTGTTCACATCCGTCACCTTGACGTTGAAAACCTTCTCGACAGCGATCTTGATCTGCGTCTTGTTGGCGTCCGGGTGGACGTCGAAGGTGTACTTGTTCTGGTCCAGCAGGCCGTAGCTCTTCTCGGAGATGACCGGGGCGAGCAGCACGTCGCGGTGATCGTCAAACATCAGTTCTCATCCTCTTCGGTCACGACCGGGGTCTCGCCGTGGGCGGCGGAGTCGTCATCGGCCAGCTCGGCCGAACTCGCCGCGCCCTTGGCCGACTTTCCGGTGGCCGGTCCGGCCAGGAAGGTCTCCAGCGCGCCCAGGGTGAAGATCACGTCATCGGAGATCAGCACGTCGTAGGTGTTGAGCTGACCCGGCTCCAGCACGTGGACCCCGGTCAGGTTGCGCAGGCTCTTCCAGCTCAGCTCGTCGGTGCGCTGGACGACGACCAGGATGTTCTTGGCCGTGCTCATCGAGGCCAGCGAGGCCGTGATCGCCTTGGTGGACGGGCTGTCGCCGGCGACCAGTGCCGAGGCGACGTGCACCCGGCCGTTGCGGGCCCGGTCGGACAGGGCGCCACGCAGGGCGGCGGCCTTCATCTTCTTGGGGGTGCGCTGGTCGTAGGAGCGCGGCTTGGGGCCGTGCACCACGCCACCACCGGCGAACTGCGGCGCGCGGGTCGAGCCCTGCCGGGCCCGGCCGGTGCCCTTCTGCCGATGCGGCTTCTTGCCGCCACCGCGAACCTCGCCGCGGGTCTTGGTCGAGGCGGTGCCCTGCCGCGCGGCGGCGAGCTGAGCCACCACGACCTGGTGGATCAGGGCGATGTTGGTGGGCACGTCGAAGATCTCGGCGGGCAGCTCGACCGAGCTGCGGTCGGACTCGACGCCGGCCGGGCTGACTACGTCAACGGTGAGAGTCATCGGATCAGGCTCCCTTCACTGCGGTACGGACGAGCACCAGGCCGCCCTTGGGGCCGGGCACCGCGCCTTCGATGAGCAGCAGGCCGCGCTCGGCGTCGACCCGGATGACGCGCAGGCTCTGGGTGGTCTGCTTGTCGACACCCATCCGCCCGGACATCCGCATGCCCTTGAACACCCGGCCGGGTGTCGAGCAGCCGCCGATCGAACCTGGCTTGCGGTGGTTGCGGTGCGAGCCGTGCGAGGCCGACACGCCGTGGAACCCGTGGCGCTTCATGACACCGGCGGTGCCCTTGCCCTTGGTGGTTCCGGTCACGTCCACCGACGCGCCGTCGGCGAAGATGTCCGCGCCGAACTCCTGGCCGACCTCGTAGCCCTCGGTCGAGGAGGTGCGCAGCTCGATCACGTGGCGCCGTGGCGTTACGCCGGCTGCCTGGAAGTGACCGGACAGCGGCTTGGTCACCTTGCGCGGATCGATCTGGCCGTAGGCGAGCTGGACGGCGGTGTAGCCGTCCTTCTCCTGGGTCCGGATCTGAGTCACCACGCAGGGCCCGGCCTTGACCACCGTCACCGGAACGATCCGGTTGTTGGCGTCGAAGACCTGGGTCATGCCGAGCTTCTCGCCCAGGATGCCGCGGATCACTCTGTTCTGACTAGTCATGATGAATTCTCGCTAACCGCTGCTACTGGATGTTGACGTCGACGCTGGCCGGCAGGTCGATGCGCATCAGCGCGTCGACCGTCTTCGGCGTCGGGTCGAGAATGTCGATGAGACGCTTGTGGGTCCGCATCTCGAAGTGCTCGCGACTGTCCTTGTACTTGTGCGGCGAGCGGATGACGCAGTACACGTTCTTCTCGGTCGGCAGGGGCACCGGGCCGACAACGCGAGCGCCGGTACGCGTCACGGTTTCGACGATCTTTCGCGCGCTGGCGTCAATGGCCTCGTGGTCATAGGCCTTGAGCCGGATGCGGATCTTCTGTCCAGCCATGGTGGCTTTCTCGTCCTCACTGTGGTGAATGGTGCTCGCGCCAGGCTCGCACTGGTCTGTGATCAGATGCGGTCGAGCTGGTGCTCAGGTTCAAGCTCGCGATCCGTGGCTACGGATCGAAGCAGTGCTGGTGGAGTTCCGGCGGCCGGGCCCCGAGCTGGCTGCCCGGCCGCCGAACTTCGAACCGTGTTACTTGTTGATCTTGGTGACCCGGCCGGCGCCGACGGTGCGGCCACCTTCACGGATCGCGAACCGCAGACCCTCTTCCATGGCGATCGGCTGGATCAGCGCGACCGTCATCTCGGTGGTGTCACCGGGCATGACCATCTCGGTGCCCTCGGGCAGGGTCACCACACCGGTCACGTCCGTGGTCCGGAAGTAGAACTGCGGCCGGTAGTTGTTGAAGAACGGCGTGTGCCGGCCACCCTCGTCCTTGGACAGGATGTAGACGTTGGCCTCGAAGTCGGTGTGCGGCGTCGTGGTGCCCGGCTTGATGATGACCTGGCCGCGCTCCACGTCTTCGCGCTTGATGCCACGAAGCAGCAGACCCACGTTCTCACCGGCCTGACCCTCATCCAGCAGCTTGCGGAACATCTCGATTCCGGTGACCGTGGTGGTGGTCTTGCCTTCCTTGATGCCGATGATGTCGACGGTCTCGTTGACCTTCAAGACACCGCGCTCGATCCGGCCGGTGACGACGGTGCCACGACCGGTGATCGTGAACACGTCCTCGACCGGCATCAGGAACGGCTTCTCGGTCTCGCGAACCGGCTGCGGGATGGCCTCGTCGACGGCGTCCATCAGCCCGAGCAGCTTCTCGCTCCACTCGGCGTCGCCTTCCAGCGCCTTCAGCGCCGAGACCCGGACGATCGGAGCATCGTCACCCGGGAACTCGTACTGGTTGAGCAGCTCGCGGACCTCAAGCTCGACGAGCTCGAGGATCTCCTCGTCGTCGACCATGTCCGACTTGTTCAGCGCCACCACGATGTAGGGCACGCCGACCTGGCGGGCGAGCAGCACGTGCTCCTTGGTCTGGGGCATCGGGCCGTCGGTGGCCGCGACCACCAGGATCGCGCCGTCCATCTGCGCCGCGCCGGTGATCATGTTCTTGATGTAGTCGGCGTGACCGGGGCAGTCGACGTGCGCGTAGTGACGGGCTTCGGTCTGGTATTCGACGTGCGCGATCGAGATGGTGATACCGCGCTGACGCTCTTCGGGCGCCTTGTCGATCTGGTCGAATGCCGACGCCTGGTTCAGGGTCGGGTACTTGTCGTGCAGCACCTTGGTGATGGCTGCGGTCAGCGTCGTCTTGCCATGGTCGATGTGACCGATGGTGCCGATGTTGACGTGCGGCTTCGTCCGCTCGAACTTCGCCTTCGCCACTGTGGATCCTCTCCCTTTGGTCGGGCTGTTGGCCGTCTACTTGGTCTTGTGAATTGGGTGATGCCGGGAGCGCCGGGGCTACTGCCCCGTCGCCTTCGCGATGATTTCCTTCGCCACGTTGGTCGGAACCTCGGCGTAGGAGTCGAACTGCATCGAGTAGTTCGCCCGGCCCTGCGTCTTGGAACGCAGGTCACCGACGTAACCGAACATCTCCGACAGCGGCACGAGCGCCCGGACGATTCGGGCGCCGGAACGCTCCTCCATCGCCTGGATCTGACCGCGCCGCGAGTTGAGGTCACCGATCACATCACCCATGTTCTCTTCGGGCGTGATCACCTCGACCGCCATCATGGGCTCCAGCAGGACCGGGTCGGCCTTGCGGGCAGCCGCCTTGAACACCATCGAGCCGGCGATCTTGAACGCCATCTCGGAGGAGTCGACGTCGTGGTAGCCACCGTCGGTGAGCGCCATGCGCACGCCCACCAGCGGGTAGCCGGCCAGGATGCCGTACTGCATGGCCTCCTGCGCGCCCTGGTCCACCGAAGGAATGAACTCCTTCGGGATGCGACCGCCGGTCACCTCGTTGACGAACTCGTAGGCCGGGGCGTCGGCGGTGCGCTCCAGCGGCTCGAGCCGGATCTGCACCTTGGCGTACTGGCCCGAGCCACCGGTCTGCTTCTTGTACGTCAGGTCCTCGCGCTCGACCGTCCGGCGGATGGTCTCGCGGTAGGCGACCTGCGGCTTGCCGACGTTGGCCTCGACCTTGAATTCCCGGCGCATCCGGTCGACCAGGATCTCCAGGTGGAGCTCGCCCATGCCGGCGATGATGGTCTGGCCGGTCTCCTCGTCACCGTGGACCTGGAAGGTCGGGTCCTCCTCGGCCAGCTTCTGGATCGCGACGCCCAGCTTCTCCTGGTCGCTCTTGGTCTTCGGCTCGATCGCCACCGAGATGACCGGCGCCGGAAAGGTCATCGACTCCAGCACGATCGGCTTCTGCGGGTCGCACAGGGTGTCACCGGTGGTGGTCTGCTTCAGGCCGGCCACGGCGATGATGTCACCGGCGCCGGCGCGGGGCAGCTCCTCACGCTTGTTGGCGTGCATCTGGTAGATCTTGCCGATGCGCTCCTTGCGGTCCTTGGTGGAGTTCAGGACCTGCGCGCCGTTGTCGACCACGCCCGAGTAGAT
The DNA here is from genome assembly GCA_036389035.1 of Jatrophihabitans sp. NCBI lineage: Bacteria > Bacillati > Actinomycetota > Actinomycetes > Jatrophihabitantales > Jatrophihabitantaceae > Jatrophihabitans > Jatrophihabitans sp. The sequence goes on along the minus strand of DASVQQ010000007.1, from coordinate 456,667 downwards.
CCGGACGTAGGTCAGCTTGCCCAGGTGCGGGTCGGTGGCGATCTTGAACGCCAGGGCCGACAGCGGCTCGGACTCATCGGCGCGACGCTGGGCGACGGTGGTGCCGTCCATCAGCAGGCCCTCGATGTGGTCGACGTCCAGCGGCGACGGCAGGAAGTCCACCACCGCGTCGAGCATCGGCTGGACGCCCTTGTTCTTGAACGCCGAGCCTGTCAGCACCGGGTTCAGCTTGTCGGCCAGGGTGGCCCGGCGGATCGCGGCCTTGAGCTCGGCGACGGTGAGTTCCTGGTCGTTGAGGTAGGCCTCGGCGACCTCGTCGTCGGCGTCGGACAGGGTCTCCATCAGCTTCTCGCGCCACTCGGCGGCCTGCTCGGCCAGCTCGGCGGGAATCTCCTCGATGGCGAACTCCTCGCCCAGCGCGGTCTCCCCGCGCCAGGTCAGCGCGCGCATCTCGACCAGGTCGACGACGCCGATGAAGTCGCTCTCGTTGCCGATCGGGATCTGCAGCACCAGCGGGGTGGCGTTGAGCCGCTCGATCATCATCTGCACACAGCGGAAGAAGTCGGCCCCGGTGCGGTCGAGCTTGTTGACGAAGCACATCCGCGGCACGCTGTACTTGTCGGCCTGCCGCCAGACGGTCTCGGTCTGCGGCTCGACGCCGGCGACACCGTCATAGACCGCCACCGCACCGTCGAGAACCCGGAGCGAGCGCTCCACCTCTACGGTGAAGTCCACGTGCCCGGGCGTGTCGATGATGTTGATGGCGTGGTTCTTCCAGGTGCACTTCGTCGCGGCCGACGTGATCGTGATACCGCGCTCCTGCTCCTGCTCCATCCAGTCCATGGTGGCTGCGCCGTCATGGACCTCACCGATCTTGTAGTTGATGCCGGTGTAGTACAGGATCCGCTCGGTAGTCGTGGTCTTGCCCGCGTCGATATGCGCCATGATCCCGATGTTGCGGGTCTTGGCGAGCTCAACGTTGTTGGCCATCATTCCTTCTTCGTGTAATTGCGGGCTGAACATGGGCGCCGGGTCGGCGGGTGCCGCCTACCAGCGGTAGTGCGCGAAGGCCTTGTTCGACTCGGCCATCTTGTGGGTGTCCTCACGGCGCTTGACGCTGGCGCCCAGGCCGTTGCTGGCGTCCAGCAACTCGTTCATCAGGCGTTCGGTCATGGTCTTCTCACGGCGGGCCCGGGAGTAGCCGACCAGCCAGCGCAGGGCCAGCGTGGTCTGGCGGGGGGTGCGGACCTCGACCGGAACCTGGTAGGTCGCGCCACCGACGCGGCGGCTGCGCACCTCGAGGGTCGGCTTGACGTTGTCCAGGGCGCGCTTGAGCGTGACCACCGGGTCGGTGCCGTTCTTCTCGCGGCAGCCTTCCAGCGCGCCGTAGACGATGCTCTCGGCGGTGGACCGCTTGCCGTCGGTGAGGATCTTGTTCACCAGCTGGGTCACCAGACCGGACTGGTAGACCGGGTCGATGACCAGGGGCCGCTTGGGAGCCGGGCCTTTACGAGGCATTAGCTCTTCTCCTTCTTCGCGCCGTAACGGCTGCGAGACTGCTTGCGGCCGCGCACACCCTGGGTGTCCAGCGAACCGCGAATGATCTTGTAACGGACACCGGGGAGGTCCTTCACCCGGCCGCCGCGCACCAGCACGATGGAGTGCTCCTGCAGGTTGTGCCCGACACCGGGGATGTAGGCAGTGACTTCGATCCCGCTGGTCAGCCGGACGCGGGCGACCTTGCGCAGCGCGGAGTTCGGCTTCTTGGGCGTGGTGGTGTACACACGCGTGCAGACACCACGTCGCTGCGGAGAACCCTTCAGCGCCGGGGTCTTGGTCTTGCTGATCTTGTCCTGCCGACCCTTGCGGACCAGCTGCTGGATCGTAGGCATGCGGCCTGCAATCTCCCCTTCGTCTGCGGTACGTCGTGGAAAGATCCACCGGCGCTGCTGGACTTCTCCAGCCACGCCAGGCTCACCGCCCGGCAACGTGTCTGCTCTGCTGTTGTTCCCATCCGGTCCACGGGGTCGGGCGTGTCGCACCCCATCCCAAGGCTGTCCGCGACAAGATTTCACCGCAGGCTGCCGGACGGCCCCGGTGCATCAGCGACCCGCTTGACTCAGCAGGTGCCTGCGACGCACACAGGTGAGCACCCGGAGGCTCCGGGCACAAAGGTAAACAATACCGTTGCCCGGTCCGGGATCAAAATCGGCCCATAGGCCGCCGGGACCGCGCGGACCAGCTCGCGCCGGCCTTGCCACCGCGCCGCGGCCAGTGAGCGGCTGGAGCGAGAAATGCGCCCTTTTCGGGGCTTGCGAGGTGCCTGCGGCCGGGCAGTCCCGGCCCGCGCGCGGTTCTGTGGGGATGGTGCACAACGGCCTGAGCATTCGTGCTACGGTTTTCCCGGTTGCAGTTGCAGTTTTCCACGATCGTTTCTCTGAACGCCCGCGGGTACTCGCAGCGGGCGTTTTGTTCTTCTCGGCTGAACGGCGGGGTAACACAAGACGACAACCCGGAAGGCCACGCGGTGTGGTCTCCGAACCGCATTTAGCAAGGAGAAAGACACATGACACAGGGAACCGTCAAATGGTTCAACAGCGAAAAGGGCTTCGGCTTCATCGCTCCCGACGGCGACGGACTACCGGATGTCTTCGTCCACTACTCGGCGATCGCCAGTGATGGCTACCGGAGCCTGGACGAGAACCAGCGGGTCGAGTTCGACACCACCCAGGGCCAGAAGGGCCCGCAGGCGGAGAACGTCCGCCCGATCTGAGTTCCGAGTGTGACAGAAGGGCCGCACCCACGGGTGCGGCCCTTCTCTCGTTTGCGGCCCTTTTCTCGTTCGGGCCCTGTCAGCGGGGCGGGCCGCGGACGTCGCATCGCGGCTGCCACCGGCTTCAACGGCCGCGGGCCGGTAACCCGTCAGGGTCACCGGCCCGCGGTCCAGGCTGTAGGTCAGCGGAAGTCGTTGTACCCGAAGTCATCGAGTGCAACGGCCTGGCCGCCGCCCTGGCCGAAGCCGTAGTAGTCGCTCTCGTCGTAGCCGGCCATCGAGAACGCCGCGGCGCGGGCCTCTTCGGTCGGGTTGACCTCGACGTTGCGGTACTTGGCGATGCCGGTGCCGGCCGGGATCAGCTTGCCGATGATCACGTTCTCCTTCAGCCCGACCAGCGAGTCGCTCTTGGCCGAGATGGCGGCGTCGGTGAGCACCCGGGTGGTCTCCTGGAAGGACGCTGCCGACAACCACGACTCAGTGGCCAGCGACGCCTTGGTGATACCCATCAGCACCGGACGACCCGAGGCCGGCTCGCCGCCCTCAGCGACCACCCGGCGGTTCTCGGCCTCGAACTTGGCACGCTCGACCAGCGAGCCCGGCAGGAACTCGGTGGCGCCGGAGTCGATCACCGTGATGCGCTTGAGCATCTGCCGGATGATCACCTCGATGTGCTTGTCGTGGATCGCCACACCCTGGCTGCGGTAGACCTCCTGGACCTCGCGCACCAAGTGCAGCTGCACCTCGCGCGGGCCCATGATCCGCAGCACGTCGTGCGGGTTGACCGCGCCGGCGACCAGCTGCTGGCCCACCTCGACCCGGTCACCGTCGCCCACCAGCAGGCGGGCGCGGCGCAGAATCGGGTACTCGATCTCGTCGGTGCCGTCGTCCGGCGTGATGACGATCTTGCGACCAGAGCCCTTGCCGGTGCCCTCGACCTCATCCAGGCGCACCCGGCCGGTCGCCTCGCTGATCGGCGCGACGCCCTTGGGGACCCGGGCCTCGAAGAGCTCGGCGACCCGGGGCAGGCCGTGGGTGATGTCATCGCCGGCGATGCCACCGGTGTGGAAGGTGCGCATGGTCAGCTGGGTGCCGGGCTCACCGATCGACTGGGCGGCGATGATGCCGACCGCCTCGCCGACGTCCACCAGCTTGCCGGTGGCCAGTGAGCGGCCGTAGCAGCTGGCGCAGGTGCCCAGCGCCGACTCACACGTCAGCACGCTGCGCACCCGGACCTCGGACACGCCGCGGGTCACCAGCTCCTCGATCAGCACGTCGCCGAGGTCAGCCCCCGAGGCGGCCACGACCACGCCGTCCACCTCGACGTCCTCGGCGAGCACCCGGGCGTACACGCTGGTCTCGGCGTGGCTGTCCTTGATCAGCCGGCCGTCGGCGCCGGCGGCAGCGATCGCCAGCTTGACGCCACGCTCGGTGCCGCAGTCGTCCTCGCGGATGATGACGTCCTGCGAGACGTCCACCAGGCGACGGGTCAGGTAACCGGAGTCAGCGGTACGCAGCGCGGTGTCGGCCAGGCCCTTGCGGGCTCCGTGGGTGGAGATGAAGTACTCCAGCACCGACAGGCCCTCACGGAAGTTGGCCTTGATCGGACGCGGGATGATCTCGCCCTTGGGGTTGGCCACCAGACCACGCATGGCCGCGATCTGACGCATCTGCATCATGTTTCCGCGAGCTCCGGAGTTGACCATGATGTACACCGGGTTGGTCTTGGGGAAGTTGGCTTCCATCTCCTTGGAGACCTCGCCGGTCGCCTTGGTCCAGACCTCGACCAGCTCCTGACGGCGCTCGTCGACGGTGATGACACCGCGGCGGTACTGCTTCTCGATCTTCTCGGCGTCCTTCTCGTACCGCTCCAGGATCTCCGCCTTCTTCGGCGGGGTGACCACGTCGTCGATCGCGATGGTGATGCCGGACCGGGTCGCCCAGTAGAAACCGGCGGCCTTGAGGTTGTCCAGCGCGTGCGCCACGGCAACCTTGGGGTACCGCTCGGCCAGGTCGTTGACGATCTGGCCGAGTTCCTTCTTGGTGACCTCGTAGTTCACGAACCGGTAGTCCGCGGGCAGCGTGTCGTTGAAGATCGTCCGGCCCAGGGTGGTCTCGACGAGCAGCGGCTCGCCGGGCTGCCAGCCCTCAGGGGCGACCCAGGGCTCGCCGCTGCCGTTGTCGACATTGGTGAGGCCGTGCAGCCGGATCCTGACCGGAGCCTGCAGGCCCAGCGCCTTGGCGTCGCGCGCCATCACGCCCTCGGCCGGTGAGGAGTACGCCTGGCCGGCGCCTTCCTGATTGGGCCGGATCGTGGTCAGGTGGTACAGGCCCAGGATCATGTCCTGGGTCGGCATGGTCACCGGACGGCCGTCGGCGGGCTTGAGGATGTTGTTCGTCGACAGCATCAGCACCCGGGCCTCGGCCTGGGCCTCGGCCGACAGCGGCAGGTGCACCGCCATCTGGTCACCGTCGAAGTCGGCGTTGAAGGCGGTGCAGACCAGCGGGTGGATCTGGATCGCCTTGCCCTCGACCAACTGCGGCTCGAAGGCCTGGATGCCGAGTCGGTGCAGCGTCGGCGCGCGGTTGAGCAGCACCGGGTGCTCCCGGATGACCTCTTCCAGCACGTCCCAGACCACCGGACGGGCCCGCTCCACCATCCGCTTGGCGGACTTGATGTTCTGGGCGTGGCTCAGATCGACCAGCCGCTTCATCACGAACGGCTTGAACAGCTCCAGCGCCATCTGCTTGGGCAGGCCGCACTGGTGCAGCTTGAGCTGCGGGCCGACCACGATGACCGAACGGCCGGAGTAGTCCACCCGCTTGCCGAGCAGGTTCTGGCGGAACCGGCCCTGCTTGCCCTTGAGCAGGTCCGACAGCGACTTCAGCGGCCGGTTGCCCGGGCCGGTGACCGGACGGCCACGCCGGCCGTTGTCGAACAGCGCGTCGACCGACTCCTGCAGCATCCGCTTCTCGTTGTTGACGATGATCTCGGGCGCGCCGAGGTCGATCAGTCGCTTGAGCCGGTTGTTGCGGTTGATCACCCGGCGGTACAGGTCGTTGAGGTCGGAGGTGGCGAACCGGCCACCGTCGAGCTGGACCATCGGGCGCAGGTCCGGCGGGATCACCGGAACGCAGTCGAGCACCATGCCCTGCGGGGAGTTGGTGGTGTTGAGGAAGGACGCGACGACGCGCAGCCGCTTGAGCGCGCGGATCTTCTTCTGGCCCTTGCCGGAGCGGATCGTCTCGCGCAGCGACTCGGCCTCGGCGTCGAGGTCGAAGCCGGCGATCAGGGTCTGCAGGGACTCAGCGCCCATGCCGCCCTCGAAGTACTCACCGAAGCGGTCGCGCAGCTCGCGGTAGAGCATCTCGTCGGAGATCAGCTGCTTGACGTCGAGCTTGCGGAAGGTGTCCATCACCTCGTCGAGACGATCGATCTCGCGCTGGGCGCGGTCACGCAGCTGGCGCATCTCGCGCTCGCCGCCCTCGCGGACCTTGCGCCGGACGTCGCTCTTGGCGCCCTCGGCCTCGAGCTCGGCCAGGTCGGCTTCGAGCTTCTTGGCCCGGGCGTCGATGTCGGAGTCCCGGCGCTTCTCCAGAGTGGACTTCTCCGCGCTGATCTCGGCCTCGAGGGTCGGCAGGTCACGGTGCCGGGTCTCGGTGTCGACCTTGGTGATCAGGTAGGCGGCGAAGTAGATGATCTTCTCGAGGTCCTTGGGGGCCAGGTCGAGCAGGTAGCCCAACCGGGACGGCACGCCCTTGAAGTACCAGATGTGGGTGACCGGCGCGGCGAGCTCGATGTGGCCCATCCGCTCACGGCGCACCTTGGCGCGGGTGACCTCGACGCCGCAGCGCTCGCAGATGATGCCCTTGAAACGCACCCGCTTGTACTTGCCGCAGTAGCACTCCCAGTCCCGGGTGGGGCCGAAGATCTTCTCGCAGAACAGGCCGTCCTTCTCAGGCTTGAGAGTCCGGTAGTTGATGGTCTCGGGCTTCTTGACCTCGCCGTGGGACCACTGGCGGATGTCGTCAGCGGTGGCCAGGCCGATACGCAGCTCGTCGAAAACGTTGACGTCGAGCAAGGTTCCTACCTTCTACGTCTGTAAAACTGTGGGTAATGCATGTGAGATCCGGTCCGGCGGCGCGGGGCGCCGCCGGACAGCGGACTAGACCTCTTCGACCGAGGACGGCTCGCGCCGGGACAGGTCGATGCCGAGTTCTTCGGCGGCCCGGAAGACGTCGTCGTCGGTGTCGCGCATCTCGACGGCGACCCCGTCGCTGGACAGCACCTCGACGTTCAGGCACAGCGACTGGAGTTCCTTGAGCAGCACCTTGAACGACTCGGGGATGCCGGGCTCGGGGATGTTCTCGCCCTTGACGATGGCCTCGTACACCTTGACCCGGCCGAGGATGTCGTCGGACTTGATGGTGAGCAACTCCTGCAGCGCGTAGGCCGCGCCGTAGGCCTGCATTGCCCAGCACTCCATCTCACCGAAGCGCTGGCCACCGAACTGGGCCTTACCGCCGAGCGGCTGCTGGGTGATCATCGAGTACGGACCGGTGGACCGGGCGTGGATCTTGTCATCGACCAGGTGCAGCAGCTTCAGGATGTAGACGTAGCCCACCGAGATCGGCTCCGGGAACGGCTCGCCGGAGCGGCCGTCGATCAGCTGTGCCTTGCCGGTCTTGCCGATCAGCTGGTCGCCGTCCCTGGTCCGCAGGGTCGAGTCGAGCAGACCGGTGATCTCCTCTTCACGGGCGCCGTCGAACACCGGGGTCGCCACGTTGCTGCCGGGGACGCCCGCGCGAGCCGGCTCGGGCAACCGGGCCGCCCACTCGGGGTCGCCCTCGATCTCCCAGCCGGTCTTGGCGACCCAGCCGAGGTGGGTCTCGAGCACCTGGCCGATGTTCATCCGGCCCGGCACCCCCAAGGGGTTGAGCACGATGTCGACCGGGGTGCCGTCGATCAGGAACGGCATGTCCTCCGGCGGCAGGATCTTGGCGATGACGCCCTTGTTGCCGTGCCGGCCGGCCAGCTTGTCGCCGTCCTGGATCTTGCGCTTCTGGGCGATGTAGACCCGGACCAGCTCGTTGACGCCGGGCGGCAGCTCGTCGCCGTCCTCACGGGAGAAGACCCGGACGCCGATGACCTTGCCGGCCTCGCCGTGCGGAACCTTCATCGAGGTGTCGCGGACCTCGCGCGCCTTCTCACCGAAGATCGCCCGCAGCAGCCGCTCCTCCGGAGTCAGCTCGGTCTCACCCTTGGGCGTGACCTTGCCGACCAGCACGTCACCGGTCACCACGTCGGCGCCGATCCGGATGATGCCCCGCTCGTCGAGGTCGGCCAGCACCTCGTCGGAGACGTTCGGGATGTCCCGGGTGATCTCCTCGGCGCCCAGCTTGGTGTCGCGGGCGTCGACCTCGTGCTCCTCGATGTGGATCGAGGTCAGGACGTCGTCCTGCACGATCCGCTGGTTGAGGATGATGGCGTCCTCGTAGTTGTGGCCCTCCCACGGCATGAACGCCACGAGCAGGTTCTTGCCCAGGGCCATCTCACCGTTGTCGGTGGACGGGCCGTCGGCCACCACCTGGCCGACCTCGACCCGGTCGCCCTCGTTCACGATCGGCTTCTGGTTGAAGCTGGTGCCCTGGTTGGACCGGGCGAACTTGGACAGCCGGTAGGTGTTGCGGGTGCCGTCGTCGGCCATCACGGTGATGTAGTCGGCCGAGAGCTCCTCGACCACACCGGCCTTGTCGGCCACCACCACGTCGGCCGCGTCGACCGCGGCGCGCAGCTCCATGCCGGTGCCGACCAGCGGGGACTCCGAGCGCAGCAGCGGCACCGCCTGGCGCTGCATGTTGGCGCCCATCAGCGCCCGGTTGGCGTCGTCGTGCTCGAGGAACGGGATCATGGCCGTGGCCACCGACACCATCTGGCGCGGCGAGACGTCCATGAAGTCGACCTCGTCGGGCTCGAGCAGCTCGACCTCGCCGCCCTTCTTGCGGCACAGCACCTTGCCCTCGGTGAACTTGCCCTGCGCGTCGATGAGCGCGTTGGCCTGGGCGATGGTCGCCCGGTCCTCCTCGTCGGCGGTCAGGTAGAAGACCTGGTCGGTGACGGTGCCGGCCTCGACCTTGCGGTACGGGGTCTCGACGAAGCCGAAGGCGTTCACCCGGCCGTAGGAGGCCAGCGAGCCGATCAGGCCGATGTTCGGGCCTTCAGGAGTCTCGATCGGGCACATCCGGCCGTAGTGCGACGGGTGGACGTCACGGACCTCCATGCCGGCGCGGTCACGCGACAGCCCGCCCGGGCCCAGCGCGGACAGCCGGCGCTTGTGGGTCAGGCCGGCCAGCGGGTTGGTCTGGTCCATGAACTGCGACAGCTGCGAGGTTCCGAAGAACTCCTTGATCGAGGCCACCACGGGGCGGATGTTGATCAGGGTCTGCGGGGTGATCGCCTCGACGTCCTGGGTGGTCATCCGCTCGCGGACGACCCGCTCCATCCGGGACAGCCCGACCCGGATCTGGTTCTGGATGAGCTCGCCCACGGTGCGCAGCCGGCGGTTGCCGAAGTGATCGATGTCATCGACCTCGTAGCCGTCCTCGCCGGCGTGCAGCCGGACCAGGTACTCGATGGTCTTGACGATGTCTTCTTCGGTGAGGTTGCCGTGGTTGATGTCGGTGCTGACTTCGAGCTTCTTGTTGGCCTTGTAACGGCCGACCTTGGCCAGGTCATAGCGCTTGTGGTTGAAGAACAGGTTCTCCAGCAGCGCCTGCGCCGACTCCTTGGTCGGGGGCTCGCCGGGACGCAGCTTGCGGTAGATGTCGAGCAGCGCCTCGTCCTGGCCGGGGATGTGGTCCTTCTCCAGGGTGGCCAGCAGCGTCTCTGACCAGGCGAAGTGCTCCCGGATCCGGTCCGAGCTCCAGCCCAGGGCCTTGAGCAGCACGGTGACCGGCTGCCGACGCTTGCGGTCGATCCGGACTCCCACGGTCGAGCGCTTGTCGACGTCGAACTCCAGCCACGCGCCGCGGCTCGGGATGACCTTGACGGAGAAGACGTCCACATCGGAGGTCTTGTCCAGGTTGCGGTCGAAGTAAATCCCGGGCGAGCGGACGAGCTGGGAGACCACGACCCGCTCGGTGCCGTTGATGACGAAGGTGCCCTTGCGGGTCATCATCGGGAAGTCGCCCATGAACACCGTCTGGCTCTTGATCTCGCCGGTGGTGTTGTTGGTGAACTCCGCGGTGACGAACAGCGGAGCGGCGTAGGTCATGTCCTTGTCCTTGCACTCCTCGATGGAGGCCTTGACGTCCTCGAAGCGGGGCGAGGAGAAGGAGAGTGACATCGAGCCGGAGAAGTCTTCGATCGGTGAGATCTCACCGAGAATCTCCTCGAGCCCGGAGAGCGCGACCAGGCCGGACGCGCTGGCGTCGCGAGCTTGCCGCTCTTTCCAGGCGGCGTTGCCGACCAGCCAATCAAAAGATTCCGTTTGCAGGGCCAGCAGATTGGGGACCTCGAGCGGTTCCCTGATCTTTGCGAAGGAGGTGCGAACGGGTGATCCCGGGATGCCCCCCATCATGGCTTGCGATTCGGACTTACCGGGGCGAGAGACTGCCAAGATGCGTCCTTCCGAGGACTTGGTCCACCGCTGCCCTGCTGGGGCTACCCGCAGCAATGCAGCTTCTGATCTGTTGCGCCGGCCCGGTCGTACCAGTTTTTCCGTTCCGTCTCAGACAGCAGGAAGTAGACCCTGTACGGGCCAACGGTTGTTTGAGGGCAGCGCAAATTAGCAGTCTAGCCGAGATCGGCACACCTGTCCAGGCCACCTTTTTCAGTGGCACTGCTGCGGTCGGGAACCAGCTGCCCGAGCGCCTCTTCGGCAAGGATTCCAGCCGGTAGTTCGCGAAGTCAATGGCTCTTCGAGCTTTCCTACAGCGCACGCCAGAGTCCCCCGCGCGAGGCCGCACGTCAAGCATCCACCCCGGCGGGCGCGCCGCGCGGCCTCAGCGGCGGCGCGCGGCCCGGGTCAGATCTGGTCGAACTTCGACACCAGCCACTGCCCCTGGACCCGGTCCAGGGTGACCCGGACCCGGAACAAATCGGTCCTGGGCGCCTTCAGCGCGGTGTTGGTGACCTTCTGCTCGCCGAACACCACCACCGTGACCTGGCTGCCGTTGCTCGAGACCGCCTCGACGCCGGCGCCGTCGGTCTGGGCCCGCACCACCGCTCGCACCTTGGTGGCCGTCGGCTTGATGGTCGTGGTCATCGCCTGGACGTAGTCGGTGACAGCCCGGCCGGTCAACCGGGCCTTGGCCGCGGTGACGTCGGAGTCGAAATTCCGGTAATCGTAGGACAGGATCAGCGGAACCGCCGACTTGGCGGTGGACAGCGCCTGGTCGCGCTCGACGCGGGATCCCGGGGCCGGCTGCGAGGTCAGCAGCCAGCCGTCCAGGCCGGCCAGCGCCAGCAGCAGGACCACCAGCGCCGCGACCAGCCAGGCCGGAGCGCGCCGGCCCCGGTCAGCGTCCGGCGGCTGGCGGCTCACCAGCTCGGCCGGCTCAGCGTCCAGGCTGTCGGTCACCGGGCTGGCGTCCCGCGTGGGGCTGTGGGTGGGCTTGTCGGTGGCGGGCTTGGCGTCGGTCACCGACTTGGCGCCGGGGGGCTTGGTGTCGGTGGTGGGCTTGGTGTCGGTGGTGGTCAGGGTGTCGGTGACGGGCTGGGGATCGAGGTGATCCCGCTCGGTGGCCGGCGCCGGATGCGGTGAAGGCCGGCGCAGCCCCTCAGGCGCCGCGGCCACCCGGCGGGCCCGCGACGTCGGCGAGGGGCGCGGACGAGGCCGGGTCGGTTCCGGCGCGGCGGCCGGCGGCGGGGAGCCCTGCGCCGGCTGCGAGCCCTGCGCCGGTTGGGAGGCTTGCGTCGCCTCGGCGCCCTCGACAGTGCCGCCGGTGACGGGGCCGTCGGTCTCAGGCCGGTCGGTGACGGGCCGGTCGGTGGCGGAGTCGTGCGGCGGGCGTCCGGTCATGACACCGACACCGACTGCAGATCATCCATCAGCCACTTGCCGTCGATCAGCCGCATGGTCACCTGCGACCGGTTCTGCGCCGCAGTGCTGGACTTGCCGGCCGCGTCCACCCGCAGGGTGTCCGAGGCCACCACGATCACGGCCGACCTGCCGTCGAAGCTGACCAGGCCGGCGCCGGAGACGGTGGCGCCGGCGTCCTGCTTGAGCTGGGTGAGCCTGGTCTTCAGGGTCGCCTTGTTCGCCTGCCACTGGGTGGCCTTGGCCGGGGTCAGGCCCGCCAGCGCGGCGGCGAAATCCGCGTCGAAGCTCTTGAGGCGGTAGGTCTGCAGGTTGATCGTCTGCTGCCTGGCGGCGCTGAGGGCCGCCTGCTCGGCGGAGCTGAGGCCGCTGGCGCCGTTGCTGCGGTGGGTCAGCCGCAGGCCGGTCAGCACGGCGGCAGCGACCAGCAGGACGGCGACCAGCACGCTGAGCCCCAGCAGCACGCCGCGGGGCAGTCCGGCACGCGGCGGTTGGGTCATCGCCGACTCCCTCATATCAGTGCTCCGGCTCATTCGGCGGTTCGGACTCAGCGCAGGCCACCGGTGAGCAACGGCAGCCAGGAATTGTCTGCCAGCAGGCCGGCCGCGGCCATCGAGCCGCCGAGCTGGACGGTGGTGGGCCGGGTCAGCGCCCGGGGGTAGACGGTACTACCACCACTGGTGCTGATCGGGTCACCACCCGGCGTGTTCTGCGCGCCCCGCACGCTGGTCACCGAGCCGCGCGGCATCGCGCATCGCGCCCCGGTGTTGATGGTGCTCGGTCCGGTCTCGCTGGGCCTGCGGATCGTGGTGCCCTCGTAGCCGGCCCGGCAGGACGGCGGGTCATCCAGGTTGAGGACGAGGCCGAAGTGCGCGGTGCCGTCGCCCGGGGTGACGGTGTAGCCCCCCGCCACCGCCGCCGGGTAGATCACCAGGATGGTCTGGATGCCGTCCAGGTTCGAGACCATGATCTGGTTGACCGACGTCAGGTTGGCCAGCAACAGGTCCAGGTCCGTCCGGTTGCTGGCCAGGAACTGGCGCACGGTGTCCAGCTCACCGGGACCGTTGCCCAGCAGCGCCCTGAGATCGCCGTCGCTGGCCTTGAGCTGCCCGGTCAGCAGGTTCAGGTTGTGCGCCCAGCCCTTGATGGCCGATCCGGAGTCCAGCTGGGTCTTCAGCGTCGTCTGCCCGTTGTCGATCAGCCGAAGCGTCTCGGGCAGCGCCTGCTGGGCCCGGGCCAGCAACTTGTCACCGGAGTCCAGCAGCGCCTGCAGGTCCGGTCCCCGGCCCTGGAAGGCCTTGCCGAGCTCGGTGATCATGATGTTCAGCTTGGCCGAGTCGATGTCGGAGACCAGGTCATCGAGATTCTGCAGCAGCACCTGGGTCGCGAGCGGGACCTTCCCGGCCTTGCTGAGCACCGCTCCGTCGGTGAGGAACGGCCCCTCGACGCCGGTCGGTTCGATGTTGACGTACTGCTCGCCGACCGCCGAGCGGTTGGAGACGTAGGCCTGCGAGTTCAGCGGGATCGCCGGCTTGTCGCAGCTGGTGAGGTTGAGGTCCACCCGCACGCCGCGGATCTGGCGCCCGTCGGGCCCGGCGTAGTCCAGCAGGTGCAGCTGGCCCACCTGGCCCACCGTGACGCCCCGGTAGGTGACCTCGGCGTCGGTGAAGATTCCTCCGGAGTCGGGGAAGTCAGCGCTCACCGTGCAGCCGCGCGGGCCGAACAGGGTGGAGCCCAGGCCCACGTAGTTGAAGCCGACGTAGCTCACTCCGAGCAGCGACAGCACGAGGAACATCAGCAACTGGATCTTGGTCGATCGCCTGATCATGGCAGTCAGTCACCCAACCCGGTCAGCTCGCCGGAGGTCGGACTCGGGGCCTGCTGGGTGGTCGGCAGCGGCGTCTCCGGTGGCGTGAGCAGGTTGTCCAGCAGGTGGGTCAGATCCAGGTCGGCGGTCAGGAACAGGTTGGTGTAGTCGCCCTTGATGCCGTTGACCGCGGTCCGGGGGAACGGGTAGGTCGCCAGCAGCTCCAGCGACTTCGGCAGCGCCTCGCCCGCCAGGGTCAGCTGGGTCATCACCGGGTCCAGGTGGGTCAAGGCCGAGACGAAGTTGTCCTGCGAGGCGTTGATCACCTTGACCGCGACCGTGCTGAGCTTGTCCAGGCTGCGTAGCAGGGTGACGAACTGGTCCTTCTCATCCGCCAGGATCTTGACCGCCTGCGGCATGGTGTCCAGGGCGCCGGCCAGCACCGGCCGCTGGCTGTTCAGCCTGGCTGCCAGCGCGTCGAGGCTGTCGATGGCGCGCAGGATCCCTCCCTTCTGGGCGTTCAGGGTGGTGGTGAAGATGCTGATCTGGGACAGCAGGCTGCGGATGTCACCGGCGTGCCCGGACAGGGCCTCGTTGAGCTCGTGGGTGATGGTCTTGATCTGCTCCAGGCCGCCGCCGTTGAGCAGCAGGGACAGCGCGCCGAGCACCGCCTCGAGCTCGGGGGTCGAGCCGGTCCGGGCGATGCCGATGTGCGGGTAGGCATAGCCGGGGTGCGGGGCCTGCGACAGCGGCACCGGGTCGCTGACCTCACCGGCCGGCGGGTAGGACAGCGACACGAACTTCTCGCCCAGCAGCGAGGTCTGCCGGATCCGGGCGTGGGCGTTGGCCGGCAGGGTGACATCACCGTTGACCACCACCTGCGCCCGGGCCCGCCAGCCGACCAGGGTGACTGACTCGACCTTGCCGACGGTCACGTCATTGACCTTGACCGAGGACTGCGGCACCAGGTCGAGCACGTCGTCGAAGTCGACCAGGACCCGGTACGGGTTGCTGCCCAGGTCGGCCCCGCCAGGCAAGGGCGCCGAGTACAGACCCTGAAAGCCGCACCCCGACAGCGCCAGGACGGCCACCGTCGCGGCCGCCACCGACCGCGCCATCTTCAGCCGCCCCATCACGAGCCACCCAGGGGTGGCAGGCCGATCAGGCCGCCGACACCGGGCGTCCCGTTCAGGATCGGCAGGCCGCCGAGCGCCTTGGCGATGGCCTTGCAGGTGTCGGCGATGGTGCCGCTGGCCGGCAGGTTGGCGGTGGCTTTCAGCGCGGCGCAGATCACGGCCGGGTCCAGCGGGTTCTGGGTGCCGCCCAGGTTGTCACGGGTGTCCAGCGTCCCCGCCGTGGCGTTGTAGGTGTGGTTGAGGTTCGCCAGCGCCACCGGCGCGACGGCCAGCGCCTCGTTGATGGCCGCCTTCTGCTTGTTCAGCACCCCCACGACGTTCTTCATCCCCACGATGTTGGCGTGCAGGCTGTCGCCGTGGGTCTTGAGGAAGGCGGCGATGTCACGCAGCGCGGCGCTGAGGTTCTTCAGCGCGGCGGCCAGTGATCCGCGCTCCTCGGCCAGGGCTGAGGTGACCTGGTCGAGTTGGGTGTTGAACTTGCGCACCTGGGCGTCGTTGGCAACCAGCGCGTCAGTGAAGACCTGCAGGTTCTTCACCGTCCCGAACAGGTCTTCGCGGCCCTCGGACAGCGTCCGCACCGCCTTGGAAAGGTCGCGCACGGTGCCGCCCAGCGCCGCTCCGTTGCCTTCCAGGTTGGCCGCGCTGACGTCGATGAGTTGCGACAGCGGGCCCTTGCCACCACCTGAGGCCGCGTTGGCGCCCTTGGGGCCGAGTGCCACGTTGAGCTTGTCCAGCGCCGCGTAGATGTCATCGAGCTCGACCGGGGCCGCGGTCTGGTTCATCGGAATGACCGCGCCGCTCGCCAGAATCGTGCAGCCCGTGGTGCACGAGTCGTAGTCGGCGAACTGCACGTAGCGGTCTGACACCAGCGATGGCGGGATGATCGCCGCGCGCACCACCTTGGCATCGTCGGGGTAGGCCGGCAGCTTGATCTTCTTGTCGTACTTCATCCGGACCAGCACGCCGTCGCCATCCGGCGTGACCTTGGTGATCGAACCGATCTTGATTCCGTGCAGCCGGACGTCGGAGCCGCTGTAGAGGCCGACGGCCCGCTCGAAGCGGGCCTGCACCGTCTTGGTCGGGCCGGGCATCAGCGCGAAGACCAGGGTGGCCAGCACCACGGCGGCCAGGATCGCCACCACGATCAACTGGGACACCCGCCTGGGCATCGCGTGCGCGGCCATCACTCACCCACCCCGGTTGAGGTGCCGAGCAAGCCGCCCGCCGAGAAGTTCTGGATGTAGGTGTCGAACCACCGTCCGTTGCTCAGGGTGTTGGCGAAGACCCGGTAGAACGGGGCGAGCAGGGCCAGGCCGCGGTCGATGTTGTCGAGATTCTTCTCGAGGATGTCCAACACCCCTCTCAGCTGATCCAGAGCCGGCTTGAGCGCCTTGGAGTTGTCGCTCACCAGGCCCGAGATCTGCAGTGACATCGCCGAGGTGTTCAGGAACAGGGTCCGGATCGCCTCGCGCCGCGCGTTGAGCTCGGTCAGCAGCAGGTTCCCGTCGGTGAACAGCTTGGCGATCTCGGCGTCCCGGTCGGCCAGCACCCCGGTAACCGTGTTTGCCCTGGCCAGCAGGGTGCGCAACGCCTGGTCGCGTGAGGCGATGGTGTTGGACAGCCGCGACAGCCCGTCCAGGGTGGTCCGGACCGAGGCCGGGGTGTTCTTGAAGGTCTGGGCGATGGTCTCCAGCGACCGTCCCAGCAGCTTGGTGTCGATCGCGCCGAAGGTCTTGGTCAGGTCGGAGAAGGCCGGGTAGATGTCGTAGGGAGTCAGCGTCCTGTCGAGCGGGATCTGCTCGGACGGGTTCTGCTTGCGCGCGCCCTGGGAGTCCAGTTCCAGGTACTTGCGGCCGAGCATCGTCTTGATCTTGATGATCGCTTCGGTCTGGTCGCCGATGAACGCCTTCTTGACCCGGAACGACACCTTGACGGTGTGCGCCGTCGGGCCGTGCAGCGAGACCCCGGTGACGGTGCCGACCTTGACCCCGGCGATCCGGACCTCGTCGTCAGGCACCAGGCCCGAGGCTTCGGAGAAGATCGCCGAGTACTGGGTGCCACCGCCGATGAGCGGCAGCTTGGCGGCGTTGAAGGCCGCCCACAGCAGCGTCACGATCACCACCAGGCCGATCGCGCCGATGACGGTGGGGTTGCGCGAGGCGAACGAGCGCCCGCGCGGTGCGGTTTTCATCCTCGAGGACCTCAGCGAGCGGGCCATCAGCCACACCTGGCCGGCGGGAACGGCGTGGGCAGCCCCGGCGTCAGCTGGACGCCGCCGGGCAGCACCACGGTGCCTTCCATCTTGCACAGGTAGAAGTTGAACCACGATCCGTAGGTGGCCGTCCTGGTCAGCGTCGCGACCTTGGTGGGCAGCCGCTGCAGCACGCCGTCGACGGTGCTGCCCCCGGCGTTGAGGGTCTGGGCCAACCCAGTCAGGTCTTCGATGTCCTGCTTGAGCTGCGGGCGGGACTTGTCCAGCAGGCCGGCGGTGGCCGAGGTCAGGTTGTTGATGCCGGTGATCGAGTCGCCGATCACGGCCCGGTCCTCGGCCAGGCCGGTGACCCAACGCTGCAGTTGCACGATCAGGTCGGACAGCTTCTGATCGCGCTGGCCGAGGGTGTCCAGCACCGAGGACAGGTTGTTCACCAGGTCACCGATGACCTTGTCCTTGTCTGCCACCGCCGACGTCAGCTCGGCTGTCTGGCGCATCAGGTTCTCCACCGTTCCGGCCTCACCCTGCAACGTCTGGATGATCTGCGTCGACAAGCTGTTGATCTCGTCCGGGTTCAGCCCGCTGAACAGCGGCTTGAAGCCGGCGAACAGGGTGCTCAGGTCCAGGGCGTTCTGGGTCTGGCTGAGCGGGATCACCGCCTTGGGCTCGAGTTCGGCCTCGGCCACCCCTGGAATCTGGCTGCCCTGCTCGATGGCCAGGTAACGCTGGCCGACCAGGTTGCGAAAGCGCAGCTTGGCCCGCACCCAGCTGGTCAGCGGCCGGTCCACAGAGACGTTGAACTTGACCTGGGCCACGAACGGGGCGGTCGCCGGGTCGGGAGTGTTCGGCTCGCGGATCAGCTTGATGCCCTGGATGGAGCCGACCCGCACCCCTGCGACTCGAACGTCATCGCCTACCAGCAGGCCGGTCGCGTCGGAGAACAGGCCGTAGTAGCTGTGGGCCTTGCCGTAGCCGGCGTTGGTGATGGTCGCCGCGAGGACGTAGGTAGCCATCGCCGTCACCACCAAGAAGGCGATCAGCTTGACCAGCGGCGCCAGCAACCCCCTCATGTCAGCACCTCTTCGCGCTCGCTCAGGCCGGTTGTCATCCCAACCCCACCTCGCTGCCGCGCAGTAGCGGTCCGGCCAGCAGGGTGGCCAGCGCCGGCACGTTCGCCGGGTCATCGCCGTAGCTGCCCGAGAGCAAGGCTGAGATCAGCTTGGTCTCAGCCTTGGAGCCGACGCCGCTGCCGTGGTAGGCGGCCCGGTCAACGCTGTGCAACGGGCCCGACGCCGGAGCCCCGTCCGGGAAGTGCACGCCGGGGAACGGGTTGGCCGGATTGGGCAGGCCGTAACAGTGCGGCTGCGCGTTCGCGCCGGTGACGTACTTCGGCTCGTTGCCGGGCACGTACTTGCCCCGGTGGTTCACGAACTCCAGGGTGATGTGCAGGCCCGGCTGCTTGCCGCCGAAGGTGTCCTCGATCCGGGGCTCCAGGTTGGTCAGGCCCTGCGCCAGGCACGGGTACTCGGGTGAGAAGTGAGCCAACACCGCCAGGATCTTGGCCGAGGACGCCGCCAGCTGGATCAGGTAGTCGCCGTCGGCGTTGAGGAAGGCGTCGAGTTCGTTGGTGGTCGAGGTGGCCGAGGTCAGCAGCTGGTCCAGCGCCTGCGGCCGGGTGGTGATGGTCCGCGAGGTGGTCTGCATGTTGCTCAGGCTCGCCAGCAGGTCAGGCGCGGCGTCGTGGTAGAGCGAGGCCACCTGGCCGAGCTTGTCCAGGTCATCGGCCAGCGTCGGCACTTTCGGGTTGAACCGCAGCAGGTACTGGTTGAACGAGGCCAGGTTGTCCCCGAGTTGCTTGCCGCGGCCCTGCAGCGCGGTGGCCAGCGCGGTCAGCGTCGCCTTCAGATCCTGCGGGTGCAGCGCCAGCAGCACCGGATAGAGGTCGTTGAGCACCTTCTCGATCTGGATGGCGTCCCGGCCGGCTGACAGGGTGTCGCCGGAGCGGACCGGGCGGGCCTTGGCGGCGCTGAGCTTGGTGGGCACCTGCAGGGCCACGTACCGCTCGCCGAACAGGGTCTTGGGCAGCAGCAAGGCGCTCGCTCCGACCGGGATCAGCTTTGCCTTCGACGGCTGCAGCGCCAGCTTGAGCCGGGCCCGGGTCTCGGGCTGCTGGCCGTTACCGGCGGGCACGTTGTAGGTCGAGATATCCCGGACGGTGCCGACCAGGATGCCACGCAGCTTGACGTCGGACTGCAGCTGCAGCTGGGCGCCGGTGTGGTCGGTGTCGAGGGTGACCAGGGTGACTTTGGTGAACACCTGCTTGTAGGCCGCGATCGACAGGCTCAGCAACCCGGCCAGCACTGCCAGGAACACCAGACCGGCCAGCCTGGCCTTCACCTTCTTACCAATGCTCACCGGATCACCCCGCGATCCGGACGGTGGTGGTGGTGCCCCAGATGGCCAGCGACAGGAAGAAGTCGATGATGTTGATGGACACGATCGCGGTGCGGACCGCTCGGCCGACCGCGACGCCGACCCCGGCCGGGCCGCCCTTGGCTGTGTAGCCGTAGTAGCAGTGCGTCATCACGATCACGACCGCGAACACCAGCACCTTGAAGAACGACCAGAGCACGTCGGTGGGCGGCAGGAACAGCCGGAAGTAATGGTCATAGGTGCCGGTGGACTGGCCGTAGTACACCGTCGCGATCGTCCGGGCCGACAGGTAGGAGGACAGCAGCCCGATCACGTACAGCGGGATCACCGCGACGAAGCCGGCGATCAACCGGGTGGTCACCAGGAACGGCAGCGACGGGACCGCCATCACCTCGAGCGCGTCGATCTCCTCCGAGATGCGCATCGCGCCCAGCTGGGCGGTGAACCCGCAGCCCACGGTCGCCGACAACGCCAGCCCGGCGACCAGCGGGGCGATCTCGCGGGTGTTGAAGTAGGCCGAGATGAACCCGGTGAAGGGGGCGGCGCCGAGCTGGTTGAGCGCGGCATAGCCCTGCAGGCCGACCTCGGTGCCGGTGAAGAAGGACATGAAGGCGATCACGCCCACCGTGCCTCCGATGACCGCCAGCGCCCCGGTGCCGAAGGTGACCTCGGCCAGCAGCCGCAGCACCTCTTTCTTGTAGCGCCGCAGGGTGCGCGGCGTCCAGGCCAGTGCCTTGACGTAGAACAGCAACTGCTCGCCGAGGTTGTCCAGGGCGCCGACCGGCTTGCCCGCGACCTGCTTGGCCGAGGCCAGCACGCCGCTAGCCATTCGCTCCGCTCCTCGCTCGTACCTGGCTGCGGTGCTCACTCACAGGAGTCATCGCCTCAGGAGCCCTTCGGCGGAACGACCTGGAAGTACACGGCCGTCATCACGAAATTGACGAAGAACAGCAGCAGGAAGGTGATGACGACAGACTGGTTCACCGCGTCGCCGACGCCCTTGGGCCCACCACCGGCATTGAGCCCCTTGTACGAGGCGACGACGGCGGCGATCAACCCGAAGACCACCGCTTTGAGCTCCCCCGCATACAGGTCGGGCAGCTGGGCCAGCGCCGAGAAACTGGCCAGGTAGGCGCCGGGGGTGCCGTCCTGGAGCACCACGTTGAAGAAGTAGCCACCGGCCACCCCGACCACGCTGACCAGTCCGTTGAGCGCGGCGGCCACCAGCATGCAGGCCAGCACCCGCGGCACCACCAGCCGCTGGACCGGGGAGATGCCGAGCACCTCCATGGCATCGATCTCGTCGCGGATCTTGCGGCTGCCGAGGTCGGCGCAGATCGCCGAGCCGCCGGCGCCGGCGATCAGCAGCGCGCAGACGATCGGGCTGGCCTCCCGGATGACGGCCAGCACCGAGGCCGCGCCGGTGAAGGACTGGGCGCCCAACTGCCGGGTCAGGGTGCCCAGCTGCAGGGCGATGACCGCGCCGAACGGGATCGCGACCAGGGCTGTCGGCAGGATCGTCACGCTCGCGATGAACCATGCCTGCTGGACGAATTCCCGGAACTGGAACGGTCGCTTGAAGGTCAACCGGACGACGTCGAGGAAGAGCGCGAACAGCCGGCCGGCGTGGCTGATGCCGGCCACCGGCGACAGCGAGCTCATTCGGGCACCGACTGGTAGGCGGGCAGCCGCGACCGGTGCTCGTCGTCCAGGGCGCGCTTGACCGCCTCCTGCGCCTTCTCGGGCAACGTGTGCAGCATCTGCAGCACCCGCTCCTGCCGGCGGCCGGCCGCCTTGCGCTCGGGCAACCCGGGCGAGGGCAGGAGTTGCGGCGGCACCCCGCTGCCGGTGGCGCCCTTCGGCCCGGTTCCCGGCGGGGGCGGCGCGCCGTCGCCCAGGGCGGCGAGCTCCGCGGCGACCTGGCCGGCGTCCTTCTCCTCGGACATGCCGATCGGGCCTTCTTTGCGGCCGTTGAGGAACTGCTCGACCACCGCCTCGTCCGAGGTCAGCAGCACCTCGCGGGGGCCGAACATGACCAGCTCCCGACGGAACAGCAGCCCCAGGTTGTCCGGCACCGTCCGCGCGGTGCCGATGTCGTGGGTGACGATCAGAAAGGTCGAGTCGGTCTGGGCGTTCAGGTCGACGATCAGCTGGTTCAAGTAGGCCACCCGGACCGGGTCCAGGCCCGAGTCGGGCTCGTCGAACAGGATGATCTCGGGGTCCAGCACCAGGGCCCGGGCCAGGCCGGCGCGCTTGCGCATGCCGCCGGAGATCTCACCGGGCAGCTTCTTGTCGGTGCCGGTCAGGCCCACCATCTCAAGCTTCTCCAAGACGATCTTGCGAATCTCGCTCTCGCTCTTGCGGGTGTGCTCACGCAGCGGGAAGGCGATGTTGTCGTAGAGGTTCATCGAGCCGAACAGGGCGCCGTCCTGGAACAGCACGCCGAACAGCTTGCGGGTCTCGTAGAGCTGGTGCTCGCTGCACTTGGCCAGGTTGACGTCTTTGATCATGATCGAGCCGCGGTCGGGCTTGAGCAGGCCGACCAGCGTCTTGAGGAAGACCGACTTGCCGGTGCCGGACGGGCCCAGCATGACGCTGATCTCGCCGGGAGGCAGGGTGAGCGTGACGTCGCCCCAGATGACCTGCTTGCCGAAGGACTTGGTCAAGCCCTCGACGGCAACCTCGACTCCCACCCCGGCTCCTCTCTCGCCCGCTCGGTCCGAGAAAGGGCGCGCTGCTTCACAGAGAAAGCAGCATCTGCGCCTAACAACGACCTAGCCGGTCTTCGGTTACCGCCGGGTACGCCAGCGTGAGCGAATCCTGGCAAAGAGTAGCCACGAGCACCGGCACCGACGCGCAGAAACGGCGAAGCCGGTCAATCGGACCGGATCGTGCCGGGGCCGGATCGTGCGGCCGAACCATGCGGACAACTCCAAGGCCAGCGAGCCGCGGACAGAGAGCCGCGGACAGCAGTGGGGGCGGCCCGCTTTCGCGGACCGCCCCCACGGACAGAACAGGTGCTGGATGACCTACTTGACGGTCACCGAGGCGCCAGCGCCTTCCAGCGCCGCACGGGCCTTGTCGGCCGCCTCCTTGTTGACCTTCTCCAGGACCGCCTTGGGAGCGCCGTCCACCAGGTCCTTGGCCTCCTTGAGGCCGAGGCTGGTGAGGGTGCGCACCTCCTTGATGACCTGGATCTTCTTGTCACCGGCAGCTTCGAGGATGACGTCGAACTCATCCTGCTCGGCCTCGGCCTCGGCGGGCGCGCCGCCGGTCGGGCCGCCGGCCGCGGCAACCGCGACCGGGGCGGCGGCGGTGACGTCGAAGGTCTCCTCGAACTGCTTCACGAATGCCGACAGCTCAAGAAGGGTGAGCTCCTTGAACGCGTCGATGAGCTCGTCAGTGCTGAGCTTCGCCATGATGTGGCGTCCTTTCTGTATCGCCGGGAAAGCCGGCAGATGGGTTGGTTACTGCTCCGCCGGCTCGGCGGGAGTGTCGGATGCTGTCTCCGGGGCAGGAGCCTCGGTGGCAGCGGGTGCCTCAGCAGCGTCGGCGGATGCCTCGGCAGCGGGTGCTTCGGCAGCGTCGGCGGGTGCCTCGGCAGCGTCGGAGGCTTGGGTCTCGGACGCCGGTGCGCTGGTCTCGGACGCCGGTGCGGCGGCCTCGGCCGGAGTCTTGTCCGCCAGCGCCTGGGCAAGCCGGGCGACCTGGGACAGCGGCGCCTGGAACAGGCCCGCGGCCCGACTCGGCAGCGCCTTGAGGACACCGGCGATCTGGGCCAGCAACACCTCACGGGACTCCAGGTCAGCGATCTGGTTGACCTCGGCCGCGCTCAGCGACCTGCCTTCCATCACACCGCCCTTGATGACCAGCAGCGGATTGGTCTTGGCGAAATCACGCAAGCCCTTGGCGGCCGCGACCGGATCGCCCTTGACGAACGCGATCGCGGTCGGCCCCACCAGCATGCTGTCATCGATGCTGACACCGGCCTCGGCGGCAGCCAGCCGGGTCAGGGTGTTCTTGACCACGGTGTAGGTGGCGTCCGCGCCCAGCGCCTGGCGAAGCTGGGTCACCTGCTTGACGCTCAGACCGCGGTACTCGGTGATGACCGTCGCCGAGGATGCGTTGAACTGGTCGACGATCTCGGCGACCGCACCGAGCTTCTCTTTGTTCGGCATGTCCCTCCTCTCGTGCACGTCTGCGCCGGCGTGCGTGAGCGGCAGGCAGCCGATCAGCTTCGAGGAACAGAAACGCCCCGGCGCAGGGCGCACGGGGCGAAGAGACGAGTCTCGCTACCGGGCCATCCTGCGCGGGTCGCTCCGGCGCTTCGGAGCTGTTCGGTCGCATGTGCGCACGCGACAACCAGCGGTCTTCGGGTGGTTCGGGATTGATATTACGGACAACCGGGGCCCCCGACCAAATCCGGCGGCCAACCGCCTCACCAGGTCGAGCCGAAGCAGACGAACGGCGCCGGTGTGCTGGACGCGGCGCAGGCGTCGGCCAGCGCCGAGGCCGAGTCGGCGCCGGCGGCCAGCGCCGCGTGATAGCCGGTCATCACCTCGGCCGCCACATCGTCGGGCACCCGGGCGACTCCCGAGATCACCGACCGGGTGCCCAGCCGCAGCAGCACGCTGGTCAACCCGAGCGCCTCGTCACCGGGCCGGATGGTCGCCTGACCGAGCTCGCAGGCCGCCAGCACCACATGCTCGGCCGCCCGGCTGGTGTGGTCGAGCTCGTAGGCGAACAGCGGGCCGTCGACCAGCCGGATCAACGAGAACAGCGGGTTCTCGGCATGGTGCTGACCGTGCGCGGCCACATGCACCAAGGTCGCCGAGGCCAGCGCGGACACCAGCTCGTCACGGCCGCCTTCGGAGCCGGCCAGCACCCGCGACCCCGGCCACAACTTGCCGATCGCGACCACCTCCTGCTCGGAGTGGGCCAGATCCGGCCCGGCCACCGCGACCACCGGCCCGGCGCCTCGCCCGGGCCGGTTGGCTGCCAACCAGGCCGTCGCCGAGGGCGCCACCACGACCGGGCGGCCCTTCATCGGCGCCAGGTTGGTCCACGGCAACGCTGCCAGAACCCCGGTCGGCACGATCACCAGCCGGTCCTCCGGCAGCGCCAGCGGGGTCAGCAGCAGATCCGAAAGCCTGGCCAGCGACCGGTTCAACGTCGCGCAGACCGAGGCGAGCATCGCCCGCGGCAGGTAACCCTGAGCCAGGACGTCAAGGTCGGCGCGCACCCGGCGAACCATCTCCGACACCGTCACGCTGCTGCCGATCGGCACGATTCGGGACCGGCCCCGGGCGAGCACGACCGCGTGCAGCTGGCCACCGACGTCGAAGTAGCACGCCAGCCCTGCCCCGGCGCGGCCCAGCTCCGCCTCGATCTGGCCCAGCGAGGCCGGACTCGGGGCGCTTCCCGAGCCCGCCGCCTGCCAGGAGCGGGCTCGCAGGGCTCGCTGCAGCTCGGCGATCCGGCGCCGCTGCGCGCTGACCTGCTCGGCGGCCGCGGCGTCGGATTGGATCGAGCGCAACCCCTCGACCACGCGCCGCAGCTCGGCCAGCTGTTCAGCCGCCACCGGATCCGAGGGCGCGCTGACTCCGGGCAGCCGGCTCGAGGTCGCACGGCCGCGCTCGATCGCGGCCAGCACCCCGGCCGCCTTGCCCTCGGCCAGCGCCATCGACAGGTCCAGCTCGGCGAGTTGGCGGCCATGCACAGCGCTGGCGGTCTGCAAGTCGATGCTGCCGAACTGGGCCTGGTGGTTGGCGAGTTCGGCCAGGCCGGTGCGGATCTCACGCCGAGCGGTGGCGGCGTCCCGCGCGGCGATGGACAGCCGGGCTCGCACCAGCCTGGTGTGCAGCCGCGCCGAGACCGGGTCAGCAGCTCGGATCGGGCCCGCCTGGGCAGCCACCGTGCGGGCCTGCTCGGTCCGGCCGGCGCGCAGCAGGGCCTCGGCCGCGATCAACTGGCTGGTCCGGGCCTGGGTCTCCAGGCCGGCGCCGCGAAACTCAGCCGCCAGCCGCAGCGCCGGTCCGACCAGCCGGCCACCGGGCCGGCCGGCCGCCAGGTCGGCATGCAGCAGCACCAGCTCGGCATCGCGTCGCCACCGGTCATTGGCACGCCGGCGGAACCGGTCCCGGGCGGTGGCCGCCAGCCTGCGAGCCGCCGCGATCTCACCGTCCAGCAAGGCGCACTCGGCCCGGGCCAGCTCCACCTCGCCCAGTTCCTTGCTCAGCCGGTCGGTCCGGAACAGCGCCGCCGCCTCGATCAGCGAGTCGTCGGACTCACGGTGCAGGCCGGCCTCCAGCAGCACCCGGGCCCGGTCCAGCAGCGCGACCGCGAGGGAGACCTCGGCGTTGATGGCTTGGGCCTCGTCCATGGATTTCAGCGCCATCGCCAGGTTGCCGGCCAGGAACTCCAGGTAGCCCAGGTTGTGCCGGGCCTTGAACTCCTCGACCCGCAGGCCGTGCCGGGCGGCCAGCTCCGCCGACCGGCTCAGGTCCTGCCGGGCCGCGCCCAACTGGCCGCGGTAGAGCTGCAGGCTGCCGCGGTTGAGCAGGATGTTGCTGGCATGGGCCGGCTCGGCGTGATCGATCAGGGCGACCGCCGAGTCCAGGTGCTCCAGGCCGGCCTCGAAGTGCCCGGCCCGCACGCGGATGTAGCCGTTCTGCAGATGCAGCAGGGCACTGAGGTCCAGATGCCGGGCCAGGTCGACCAGGCGCTCGGCCTCGGCCAGGGCGGCCAGGCCGCGTTCGACGCCGTAGAGCTCGGACTCGCTCATGGCCAGGCTGATCCAGATCCGGGCGGCGACCAGCTGGGCCTCGCTGTCGGCGTCCTGGCCCAGCACCGGCAACGACAGGGCTCGCCGGAACAGCCGGATGGCGCGCAGCGGGTGGCCGGCGTTGTTGTGCTCGACGCCCAGCGCGTGCAGCCGTTTGGCTTCGGCCAGATCCGCGCTGCCGATGCGGATCATTGCCTGACCCTACCCACTCAGCACTCGGCCACCTACCCCAGTGGGCGGGCCGGCACCCCTGACAGCCGGCTGCCGGATCGCCGCCCGGAGGTTGGGTCGCAGGCCATCGGCCGCAAGCCTCAGTGCGCGGGCACCGGCTGGCTGTCGGGCACCTCGCTGGGCGCGGGAGGACGCTTGACGTCGGTCAGCGCCTCCAGCGCGTTCCAGCCCCGATCCAGCATCGTGGCCGGGTCCGAGGTGTCCAGGCCCTTGGAGTCCCACAGGAACTTGGCCAACTCGGCGGCCAGGATCGGCGCCGCGAACGAGGTGCCGCTCCAGGTGGAGAAGCCGCCGTAGAAGTTGTCCGGGTCGATGGTGGAGCGCGGGCCGCTTCCGTGGGGGTGGATGGCGGCGACCGGCTGCAGCGAGCCGTTGAACGTGGTCGGCATGGTGCTCACCAGGGCCGCGCCCTGGCGGTGGCAGCACACCCAGTCGCCGGCGTTGCTGAACAGCGCGACCGTGCGCAGGTCCGGATTGAGCGCGCCGACGCTGATCACCGGCAGCACGTCGCGTTCGACCGGGTTCCACTGGCCGTTGGCGTGCGGCGCGAACCCGGCCGGGTAGAAGTGCCGGGGAGTCGCGTCATTGCCGGCTGCCGCGACGACCGCGACGCCGAGCTCACCGAGCGCGCGAAGCGTCTCGATCAGCAGCTGGTCGTAGGCGAAGTCGGCCGGCAGCTCGTGGTAGTAACCCAGCGACAGCGAGATCACGTCGACCAACCAGCTCGGCTTGTCCAGTGCCAGAGCCAGCGCCTGGCGCAGCAGCAGCCGGTTCAACGCCTCCAGCAGGTCGCCCTCGGGCACCGCGCCGTCGCCGTACATCACCCGGATGGCCAGGATGTTGGCGTCCGGGCAGATCTGGCGGATCAGCCCCGCGATGAAGGTGCCGTGACCGGCATCCGGATCCAGGGTGCCTTCCAGAGGGTTGTCCAGATAACCGCTGACCTCCGGGTCGGTCGCCGGATCGGTCTGGCCGATCGGCAGGCTTCCGATGTGGGGATGGCGCTTGACGATCGAGGCCGGCAACCAGGGGTGCTTACCGACGCCGGTGTCGAGCACCGCCACCACCGGCCGCCGGCAGGGCTTGTCGGCCGAAGGGCACCGGGTGGGCGGCGCGCCCATCCAGGTGACCGGAGCCCGGCCACCGTGCCCCGGGATTCCGTACTGCGAGCTGATGCCGACACTGCCACCGCCCATGTAGGGCACCCCGTCGGTGCTTCCGCCACCCATGTAGGGAACCCCACCGGTGCTTCCGCCACCCATGTACGGCACGCCGGAGATGCCGGCGGAGCGGTCGGTCGCGGTGAGCAGGTGATCCAGGCTCACCTGGTTCGCGGCCGGGCTGTCCGGCCCGACGATGGCCCGGTAACTCTGCAGCACCTGCCAGGAGTCCGGCGGCGCGGCCGGCTTGTCACTGGCCGGCTCCAGCCGGACCCGGGTGGCCAGCACCCGCAGGGCCAGGTCCTGAAGGCCGGCCTGGCGGGCCAGGCCGAGCAGTTTGGCGTCGGCCTGGTCGAAGACCAACCGCAGGTTGGACTCCGAGGCGGCCTGGTTCAGGGCGGGCAACACCTCGGCATCGAGCTTGACCGAACGCACCAGCAGCCGCGAGCCGACGTAGACGGTCGGGCGGATCGACGGCTGACCGGGCAGCCGGACAGCGCTGGCCGGATCGAGCACCCGGCCGCCGTGCTTGTTGAGGACCTCTGGCGGCGGGTTGAGGCTCGGCTCCCGGCGCCGGCGTCTGGGCTTCGCCGCGGCGAAATCGTCAGGGGGCTGGGCTGAACTCATCTGATCCCCGATTTTGTGCTCATCGCGAAGGTCGCTGTTTGACCTGGTCAGGCGTCTGGGTGGCTGGCTCGTCTCGCCGGGCGGCGGGTCAGATCTCCACGGCCGGCGTCATCACCGGCGGGTGGGCGCCAGGATCGGCGGCGTTCACCACGAACCGGGTCAGGCCGTGCGCGACGTCCTCGAACACGAACCGGCCGTCGGCGTCGGCTGACGCCCGCCGGGTCAGCGTGCCCTGGTGCAGCTCGACGACGGCCTCGGCGGCGGGGGCGATCCAGCCGTCGATCCGCACCCGGTCGGGCCCGTCCGGGCTGATCGCGACCATGGTGGTGAGGCTGTCGCTGGTGAAGGTGAGGGTGTTGACCGCGCTGGCCTGCTCGCCGCGGTAGGCCAGCGCGGGCTCGGGCATCAGCTGCAGCTCGGCCAGCTCGGCGTTGAGCGCGTCCAGGGTGATGCTGAACTGCAGCCGGTCCACCAGATCCGAGGGAACCGGATCGACCAGGTCGTACAGGTCGGCCAGCATCGACAGCACGAGCGCGTCCGTGGCGTCGAGCGGTTCGCCGGCCAGGTGGTCGGCAGGAATCTCGGAGGTGTTCATCGCAGCTCCCAACGAGCATCGGCGGCCAGAGCGGCGCGCAGCTTCGCAAGGCACCGGCCCCGGGTCGGGCCGATACTTCCAATGGGCATGCCCAGCGAGTGGGCCAATTCTGGGTAATCGGGACGGTCGGCGAAGGCGATCACCCGCAGCAGCGTCCGGCAGCGTTCGGAGAGCGTGGCCACATGGGACCAGAGCAGCTCCTGCGAGACACCGCGCAGCACCACGTTTTCAGGCAGCTCGCCGTCCGGGGTCCGGATGGCGTCCTCATCGATCTCGTACGGCACCTGCCGGGACTGCCCCCGCATCACCCGCCAGGCCTCTCGACGGGCTGCGACGATCAGCCATTGCAGTACCGCCCGAGGATCTGAGATCGACTCGGCACTGCGGACCAACGCCAGCCAGGTGGTCTGCAGCACGTCCTCGGCCGACTCCTTGTCCAACCGCTGGGCGCGCACGGTATGCCACAGGATCGGGGTCAGCATCGACACCAGCTCACCCATCACCTCAGGCTGGCCGTCGCGATAGCGCCGGAACACCTCGCCCGCACGACTGGCCAGTGTTTCCTGTTCAGCTTCGGCATTGATCATGGTTGCCACACCCGTCGTCACACTCCCGCCGTCGCGTTGTTTGCCACTGCGGTTCCCCTCAAAGCAGCCTAAGACCTTCTCACCATGTGACCTAAGACCTTTCTTCGCAATGACAAGGAGATAGCCGCGGCTCCCTTGATACATGGCGAGGATGTGTCCGCTACGGGCGTTAGATACCGCTGCGCCCCGGTCGCCGACAGCAATCAGCGCGACCGACAGCAATAGGCGCGAGCGAGGTATCAACGGCGGCAACGGCGCCTCTGCACTGGTGAGGATCACCGCGGACGCCGGCCCGGGTGAGCACCCATCCGGGCCGGCCAAGCAGCAGCACCTTCCTCACAGCGGCCGTGGACCAGCGACGGGGGGGCTGGTCCCCGGTTGGGCCTGCGATTCCCGACGCAGGCAAGCGAAAGGGGCGGGCCTTATGTGCCCGCCCCTTCTGCTGTCTGTCCGGCGTCTTGCCTACCGTCCCTGCGACTCCGCCCAGGATCAGGCCTGGGTGGCGTCCTCCAGCAGGTTGCGGGTGCGCAGCGTGTCCACCGGGATGCCAGGACCCATGGTGGTCGAGAACACCACCTTCTTCAGGTACTTGCCCTTTGCCGAGGCGGGCTTGGCACGCAGCACCTCGTCCAGCGCGGCGCCGTAGTTCTCCACGAGCTTCTCCGCGGAGAAGGACGCCTTGCCGATGATCAGGTGCAGGTTGGACTGCTTGTCCACCCGGAAGGTGATCTTGCCGCCCTTGATGTCGGTGACGGCCTTGGCGACGTCCGGGGTGACCGTGCCCGTCTTCGGGTTGGGCATCAGGCCACGGGGGCCGAGGATCCGGGCGATCCGGCCGACCTTGGCCATCTGGTCCGGGGTGGCGATCGCGGCGTCGAAGTCGAGGTAGCCGTCGGTGATCTCCTGGATCAGGTCGTCACTGCCGACCTTGTCGGCTCCGGCGGCCCGAGCGGCTTCGGCCTGGGCGCCGGTGGCGAACACGATCACCCGGGCGGTCTTGCCGGTGCCGTGCGGCAGGCTCACGGTGCCGCGGACCATCTGGTCAGCCTTGCGGGGGTCGACTCCCAGCCGCATCGCCACCTCGACGGTCGCGTCGAACTTCGTGGGTGAGCTCTCGATGGCGACCTTGGCGGCCTCCAGCGGGCTGTAGATCTTGCTGGTGTCGACCAGCTTGGCGGCATCTTGGTATGCCTTACTGCGCTTTGCCATGCGGTAACTCCTTGAATTCGCGTGGTCTGACGGACGCCGGCGGTCGGCGCCCTCCCACTAGGTGGTGCGGTACTGCGGTCGTGCTGAACTGCGGTCTTGCTGTGGCGCGGTGAAGCTGAACTGCGGTGAAGCAGTGTTGCCGGGGTGGCAACGCCTAGTCCGAGACGGTGATTCCCATCGACCGGGCGGTGCCGGCGATGATCTTCGACGCCTGGTCCAGGTCGTTGGCGTTGAGGTCTTCCATCTTGGTCTGAGCGATCTCACGGACCTGGGCCATGCTGACCTTGGCGACCTTGGTCTTGTGCGGCTCGCCCGATCCCTTCTCGACACCAGCGGCCTGCAGCAGCAACCGGGCGGCCGGCGGGGTCTTGGTGACGAAGGTGAACGAGCGGTCCTCGTACACCGAGATCTCGACGGGCACGACCTGACCGCGCTGGGCTTCGGTCGCGGCGTTGTAGGCCTTGCAGAACTCCATGATGTTCACGCCGTGCTGACCGAGCGCGGGACCCACCGGCGGCGCCGGGTTGGCCAGGCCGGCCTTGATCTGCAGCTTGATGACCGCGGTGAGCTTCTTCTTCTTGGGAGGCATTTCGTCGTCTCTTCTTGTGAGGGGCGGGATGTGCGGGTCGGTCGGTGGCGCTTAGATCTTGGAGACCTGGCTGAAGGACAGCTCGACCGGAGTCTCGCGGCCGAAGATCGAGACCAGCACCTTGAGCTTGGCGTGCAGCGCGTCGATCTCGTTGATGGTGGCCGGCAGGGTGGCGAACGGGCCGTCCATGACGGTCACCGACTCGCCGATCTCGAAGTCGACCACCTCAGCCGGAGCCGAGCCGGAGCCGTCCACGGCGCCGGCCGAACCGGACTTGCCGGCAGTGCCGGACTTCTGCACCGTGGGCGCGAGGATCTTGATGACCTCGTCCATCGACAGCGGCGACGGCTTGGAGGTGGCGCCGACGAAGCCGGTCACGCCCGGGGTGTTGCGCACCGCCCCCCACGAGTCGTCGGTGAGATCCATGCGCACCAGGATGTAGCCGGGAAAGACCTTGCGGTTGACCTGCTGGCGCTTGCCGTTCTTGATCTCGACGACCTCTTCGGTGGGGACCTCCACCTGGAAGATGTAGTCCTCCATGTCCAGCGAGGAGATCCGGCTTTCCAGGTTGGTCTTCACCTTGTTCTCATACCCGGCGTAGGAGTGCACCACGAACCAGTCACCCGGCGCGCGGCGCAGCTCGGCGCGCAGCTCTTCGACCGGGTCCAGCGGCGCCGGCTCGGCGTCCTCACCGGTCCCGCCCGGCTCCTCGGCGCTCGCGGCGACGTCCGGCTGATCGGAGCCCAGGCTCAATTCGGCGGCCGCCCGGGCCCAGGCGTCGTCGGCGCGCTCTTCGGCGGCCTCGTTGTACTTGTCCTCGGCGCTGATCCCGTAGACCTGGTCCTCGACGTCGAGAACAGGCAGGACGGCCTCGGCATCCGGAGCGGCGTTCAGCTCGGCGGCGCTGCCGTCAGCCGCCGCGTCGTCCGCGGCGTTGTTGTGAAACTCGGTCACAGGCTCTCTTCCTTGCTGTCGCGTGGTGCGGGTGTCTCGCGGGGTCCCGGCAGGCCGCCGGGACCGGGCCGGCTAGCCGAAGATCGCGAGCACTGCCTTGGTAAGTCCGAAGTCGAGCAGCGCCACGATGGTCGTCAGGACCACCACGAAGATCATGACCACGATGGTGTAGGTGATCATCTCTTTGCGGGAGGGCCAGAGCACCTTGCGCATCTCGGACACGGTCTCGCGGGTACGCCGCTGCAGCGCCCGGATCAGCGTCGGCAACCAGCGCCACAAGATGCTCAGACCCCGGCCGGAGCCCGGATCGGGGCGCGACGACGGGGCGGGTGCCGCCTGTGTCTCAGTCACCGGTTTCTCCTCTCGGGCGCCGCTGGTGCTCACCTGAGGTGAACGCAGACGGCGCTGATCGCGCAGGGGCGGCAGGACTCGAACCTGCAACCGCCGGTTTTGGAGACCGGTGCTCTACCAATTGAGCCACGCCCCTTTGACCGACCAGCCAGGCTGTTCTGCCAAAGTGAACCCACTCGCCACCGTGTGAACCGGCGCGACGCCGCCTAAGCAACTTCGATCCGCGCACGCTTACGCACGGCCCGACATGGACCCGGAGAGCCAGTGTAAAGGGTCCTACCGCTGCGGCCAAAAGCCGCTCGCCCCGGCACCGGCCGGCGCGGGCATCTGGGACCATGACACCCATGGGCATCCGCATCTCAGATCGCATCTCAGCCATCGCTGAGTCTGCCACCCTGGCCGTCGACGCCAAGGCCAAGGCATTGAAGGCCGCCGGCCGCCCGGTGATCGGCTTCGGCGCCGGCGAACCGGACTTCGCCACCCCCGACTACATCGTGCAGGCGGCCCGCGAAGCCGCCCAGCAGTCCCGCTACCACCGCTACACCCCGGTCGCCGGGCTGCCGGAGCTGCGGACGGCGGTAGCGGCCAAGACCCTGCGCGACTCCGGTTACTCCGTCGAGGCGTCCCAGGTCCTGATCACCAACGGAGGCAAGCAGGCGGTGTACAACACCTTCGCCACGCTGCTGGACCCCGGTGACGAGGTGCTGCTGGTCGCCCCCTACTGGACGACCTACCCCGAGGCCGTCAGGCTGGCCGGCGGCGTGCCGGTCGAGGTGCAGACCGACGAGACCACCGGCTACCTGGCCAGCGTCGACCAGCTGGAGGCGGCCCGCACCGAACGCACCAAGGTGCTGCTGTTCGTCTCCCCGTCCAACCCCTCCGGCGCGGTCTACCCGGGCGAGCAGGTGGCCGCGATCGGCTCCTGGGCGGCCGAGCACGGCCTGTGGGTGGTGACCGACGAGATCTATGAGCACCTGGTCTACGGCGAGCACCGCAACGTCTCGATCGCCACCGCCACCCCCGACCTGGCCGACCGGGTGGTGGTGCTCAACGGCGTCGCCAAGACCTACGCCATGACCGGTTGGCGGGTCGGCTGGCTGATCGGGCCCCCGGACGTGGTCAAGGCGGCCTCGAACCTGCAGTCACACGCCACCTCGAACGTCTCCAACGTCGCCCAGGTGGCGGCTCTGGCCGCGGTCAGCGGTGACCTGTCCGCGGTCGCCGAGATGCGCACGGCCTTCGATCGCCGCCGGCAGACGATCCTCGACATGCTGCGGGCCATCGACGGCGTCGTGTGCCCCACTCCGGGGGGCGCCTTCTACGCCTACCCCCAGGTCAAGGGCCTGCTCGGCCGGTCCCTGCGCGGCCGGACGGCCACCACCTCGGCCGAACTGGCCACCCTGATCCTCGACGAGGTGGAGGTGGCCGTGGTACCGGGCGAGGCGTTCGGC
This sequence comes from Jatrophihabitans sp., assembly GCA_036389035.1. NCBI lineage: Bacteria > Bacillati > Actinomycetota > Actinomycetes > Jatrophihabitantales > Jatrophihabitantaceae > Jatrophihabitans > Jatrophihabitans sp. The sequence continues at coordinate 422,727 of DASVQQ010000007.1, read as the reverse complement.
ACGCCGGGTTACCTGCGGCTGTCCTACGCCCTGGGCGACGCGGACCTGGCCGAGGGCATCGGTCGGATCCAGAAGCTGGTGGCTGACAGCTGAAGCTGTTGCTGACAACTGATGGCTGACAGTTGACACCTGATGACTGACAGCTGGTTGGCCGTGACTGACAGCTGAGCCGCTGTCAGGCCTGGCTGACCAGGTCGGCGTACTCCGGGTTCTTGCGGATGTAGGCGGCGACGAACGGGCAGGCAGGCTCGACTCGCAGGCCTTGGGCCCGGATGTCGTCCAGGCTGTAGCGCACCAGCTGGCTGGCCAGGCCCCGGCCGCCGAACTCCGGCGAGGTCTCGGTGTGCGGGATGACCACCACGTCCCCGCGCCGGAAGAAGTCGGCCAGGCCCACCCGGCGTCCGCCCAGCCAGATCTCATAGCGTTCGGCGTCGTCGTTCCTGCTCAGCCTGACGTCCTCGCCGGCCTCGGAACCGTTCTCAGTGCTCATGCCGTCACCTCGCGATCGTGCCGGGTGGTCATCAGGACGCCAGCCGGACCCGGACCCGCGCCTTGGTCAGGACCGTCTGACCTGGCACCGAGGCGGTCAGCTGGATCTCGGCGGTCTGGTCCGAGGAGTCCATCGAGCGCACCACCCCGGTGACCTCGAGCGGGGTGGGCGCATCCGCTGTCACCACCACCGGCTTGCTGAATCGGACCTTGTAATCCAGCACCGCGCCTGGGTCGCCGAGCCAGTCGGTCACCACCCGGACTGCTGTCGCCATTGTCAGCATCCCGTGCGCGATGACGTCGGGCAGCCCGACCGCGACCGCGGTCTGCTGGTTCCAGTGGATCGGGTTGAAGTCGCCGGACGCGCCCGCGTAACGGATCAAGTTGACCCGCTCCAGGGGAAAGGTCTGCGCGGGCAGCTGGGTGCCGACCGACACGTCGGCGAAGCGGACGCTCATGCCTGCGCCGCCGTGCCACGGGCCACCAGGGTCGAGTAGGCGGTGACGACCAGCTCGCCGTCCACCGTGGAGATGTCGCCCCGGGTGGTGATCAGGTCGTTGCCGGCCGCGACCCGGACCGACTCCACCCGCACTCTCACTTGCAGCACGTCGCCTGCCTGAACCGGCCGGGTGTAGCTGAATCGCTGCTCGCCGTGCACCACCTTGGAGTAGTCGAGTCCGAACTCCGGATCGGCGATCACCTGCGAGGCCGCCCGCATCGACATGACGATGGGAAAGGTCGGCGGAGCGATCACGTCGGAGTACCCGAGCGCCTTCGCGGCTGCCTGGTCCCGGTACACCGGGTTCTCGTCTCCGATCGCGTCGGCGAACTCGCGGATCTTCTCGCGGGCGACCTCGTAGGGCCGGGTGGGCGGGTATACCCGGCCCTCGAATGACTGATCCAGCGGCATACCCGCACGCTATCTCACCCCGGCGCGGGCCAGAGCGCCCGCCTTTGCCCTGACCGCTCGGGGGCACACGCCGGGACCGGCGGGGAGCCAAACGCCGACTGGCGCCGTCCCTGCCGGGGCGGCGCCAGTCGGAGAGGTGCGGAGGCCTACCGGGTTTCGCGGTGGGCGGTGTGCTTGCCGCAGTTGGGGCAGAACTTCTTCAGATCCAGCCGGTCGGGATCGTTGCGGCGGTTCTTCTTGGTGATGTAGTTGCGATGCTTGCACTCCTGGCATGCCAAGGTGATCTTCGGTCGGACATCGGTGGCTGCCACTGTCGTGCCTTTCGGTAGAAGGTCCTGCGATCTGTTCGGTAGCGAGGGCCGGACTTGAACCGGCGACACAGCGATTATGAGCCGCTTGCTCTACCAGGCTGAGCTACCCCGCCCTGTGCTGCCAGAGGCCTCGTCAGCGAGTGTTCCGGCGAACCAGAGCCCCCTTACGGAATCGAACCGTAGACCTTCTCCTTACCATGGAGACGCTCTGCCGACTGAGCTAAGGGGGCCAGACACTGGCGCCGAAAACAGGCCGACCCGCATGCTGAACGGACTGCCTCCAACGCCGGGTGAACTCTACCCGACCTCGCAGCCGATCTCTAAATTGGCCGGACGGTGCGGCTGCGGGCATGGAAAAGCCCTGGTGATCGCACGGGGGAACGACCACCAGGGCATGCTAAGTATGAACCCTAAGTAGTCGGTTGGCAACCCCCTGCTACGAAATCCGTAGGCAATTTGATCTGGAGGATCCAGCCGAAGCGTCCATGGCCTCGCTGGGGTCCCCAGCCTGCGGGCGGTGTGCACGCCGGACGGGGCTGGATCGGGGCAGGGACGCTAGCCAGGGATAGAAAGGACCCCTCGGCATCACGCCGAGGGGTCCGTTCTGTGGCGGCTGTTGGGTTCGAACCAACGTAGGCTGAGCCGGCAGATTTACAGTCTGCTCCCTTTGGCCACTCGGGCAAACCGCCTTGAATGAGACACCGTGTCAACTGCTACCGCACGCCGGATCGGTGTGGGCGCAAACGAGCGTACACGAGGTCATCGCCCGCTTCAGCCCCCGCCCGCGAGGGCCCGCCCCGGCGAGATCTGCCTGGGTTCAGCCCCGGCGGTGAACGACTTCAGTACGGCCGGCACACCCGCCGCCAGGGCGCTCCGCTACCGTCGCGGTAGCCAGACACAGCTTCACCGCCGCAACTGAAACGCCCATCTCGCTAGGAGCACCGAACGCCATGGCCGATCCATCCTTCGACGTCGTCAGCAAGATCGATCGCCAGGAAGCCGACAACGCCCTCAACCAGGCCGCCAAAGAACTCAGCCAGCGCTTCGACTTCCGGGGCACCAACGCCTCCATCGGGTGGTCGGGCGAGCTCGGCATCATCGTCAAGGCCGACACCGAGGAGCGCGCCGTAGCCGCCCTGGAGGTCTTCAAGGAGAAATTGATCAAGCGCTCGATCTCGCTCAAAGCGCTGGACGCCGGTGAGCCCAAGGTCTCGGGCAAGCAGTACGTGATCACCGGCTCGCTCAAGCAGGGCATCGAGGCCGACGTGGCCAAGAAGATCGCCAAGGCCATCCGGGACGAAGGTCCCAAGGGTGTCCAGGCCCAGATCCAAGGGGACCAGTTGCGGGTGTCGGGCAAGAAACGCGACGACCTGCAGGCCGTCATCGCGCTGCTCAAGGCCGGCGACTACGGCGTGGCGCTGCAGTTCGACAACTACCGGTAACCCCGCCGACCGCGATGAAGGGCATCATTCTCGCCGGCGGTTCGGGCTCGCGCCTGCATCCGATCACCCGTGCGGTCAGCAAGCAGCTGCTGCCGGTCTATGACAAGCCGATGATCTACTACCCGCTGTCGGTCCTGATGCTGGCCGGCATCACCGAGATTCTCGTGATCACGACCCCGCACGACCAGGATCAGTTCATCCGGCTGCTCGGCGACGGCTCGGATTTCGGCATCGAGCTGAGCTATGCGGTGCAACCCGAGCCGGCCGGCCTGGCTCAGGCGTTCCTGATCGGCCGCGAGCATGTCGGCTCGGACAGCGTTGCGCTGGTCCTCGGGGACAACATCTTCTACGGCCACCTGCTCGGGCGCACCCTGGTCGAGGCCGCCCAGCTCACCGTCGGCTGCCGGCTGTTCGGCTACCAGGTCTCGGACCCGCAGCGCTACGGCGTCGCCGAGGCCGACGCCGACGGCCGGCTGATCTCCATCGAGGAGAAGCCGGCCGTGCCGAAGTCGAACCTGGCGGTGACCGGGCTGTACTTCTACGACAACGACGTCCTGGACGCCGCGGCCCAGCTGCGGCCCTCGGCCCGGGGCGAGCTGGAGATCACCGACCTGAACAACCTGTACGTGGCCCAGGGCACCGCCGAGCTCATCGACCTGGGCCGCGGCACCGCCTGGCTGGACACCGGAACCCACGACTCCCTGATCGAAGCCGGCCAGTTCGTCCAGGTTCTCGAGCATCGTCAGGGCGTCCGGATCGCGTGCCTGGAAGAGATCGCGCTGAACCGTGGCTACATCGACGCCCACCAGGCGCTGGCTCTGGGTGAGGCGCTGGCCAAGTCCGGCTACGGCCAGTACGTCATCGACGTGGCACGCCGGGAGCTGGCCCGGGGTCTGAGCAGGGCTGCCGCCGCGAAGTAGGGGCAGTCGGGGGAGCGCGCAGTCAGGCGGAATAGCGCGCAGTCAGACCCGGTGGGCGCAGGGATTACGTGCGGTCAGCTGGCCGCGCTGGCCGGTCCCCCACGCTGGTCGGCCCACCTGAACGAGGCCATCAGCTTCTGGAACCTGCGCAGCAGCTCGTCGCAGTCGCTGCCGGCGGTGAACTCGGCCAGCAAGGCCAGCCGGCCGTCGGGCGCGGGAACCACGTATCGGGCCGAGCCGGCTGCCACATCCATCAGTTCGGCGACCGGGCAGTCGGCGTCGAGCCGGTTCGCTTCGGCCGGTTCGTCCAGCAGCCCGATGCTGAGCACGGCGCTGGCGGGGGCCAGGCGGCTGACGCGGACCACGGCGGTGCTGAGCACCGCCACCACGGGGGCGCCGGCCACCTCTTCGGGCACCGAGCCGTCGTCCGGCGTGGCCACCAGCCACTCGCGGCAGTCCAGCTCGAAGGCCGGCAACTCCAACGCGTGGAGATCGCTGTCCATAACGCCCCCCTTGCTCACGTGCAATTACGCCAACCACCTGCACCGGGTTTAGTTGCCGCGTTGGTAGTACCCGCGACGGCCGGCTTCTAGACATGATTTAGGAAAGTCGTAGCTCAATCTGCTTCAATTCGGACACCGTCCTTGCCAGAAAATACCATCCGGACGGTCTTGAAACCAGAAGTTGGTGGAAGGCTTTTCTGGCCGAGATCCGGGCTGGTCCCGCAGGCCCGCGACGAGCCGAGATTCCACCCTTGTTTTAACCCCAACCGCGAGCCGGAGCGACCTTTAGCGGCTTGCGGAAGCCCCTCGCGCTATCTCGGTCTCAATTTGGTGATATCCCGCTAGACTAGTTGCCACCGAGGTAGCCGCGCTGTATAGAAATGTCTGCAATGTAACTCGATGTTTGTTCCAGTTTTGCTCTACTCGACCAATTGCGTCCGCTAGGTCAGGATCATTCACATGGCCACATAAAGCACCATCTCGGGAAAGCCCGTCGGCCAGCGCCCGCAAAGTGTTCACCAGCTGCGTCAGGTCCTCGAAATCGACCTCAAGGTCAGCCGCCGGGCCGCTCCCCTCTTCCCGTGCTCGCATAGTGAGCAAGGCTAGACAGACGTTTCACCTGAGAGCAGAGTTTTCCACAGCTTGACCAGTCGTGAGCGAGGCCACTCGGACTCAACGTCGCCCCCTCTCTACCATGGAGAGGCAGCGCCTGACGCCGTGCCGGTTTCGGTGACTGTTCATTTCTTAGCGGTATTGGAGGCGGACAGCCGCATGTCCACAAAGGTCCAGCAACTCGATCGAGTAGTCATCCGGATCGCGGGTGACTCGGGTGACGGTATGCAGCTGACCGGCGACCGCTTCACCCAGGAAACGGCGAACTTCGGCAACGACCTGTCCAGCCAGCCGAACTTCCCGGCCGAGATCCGGGCTCCTGCCGGAACGCTGGCCGGTGTCTCGTCCTTCCAACTGCACTTCGCCGACCACGACATCCTGACCCCCGGCGACCGCCCCGACGTGCTGGTGGCGATGAACCCGGCGGCCCTGAAGGCCAACCTCGGCGACCTGCTCAAGGGCGCCACGATCATCGTCGACACCCGTGACTTCACCGAGCGCGCCCTGGCCCGGATCGGCTGGTCCTCCAACCCCCTCACCGACGGCACCCTGGACTCCTTCACGGTGCACGCCCTGGACCTCACCCAGCTGACCCTGGACGCGCTGACCCACACCAGCCTGTCCCGCAAGGACGCCGGCCGTTCCAAGAACATGTACGCCCTGGGCCTGCTGTCCTGGATGTACTCCCGGCCCACCGAGGGCACGCTGCAGTTCCTGCGCGAGAAGTTCGCCAAGAAGCCCGAGATCGCCGAGGCCAACATCGCGGCGTTCAAGGCCGGTTGGAACTACGGCGAGACCACCGAGGCCTTCGGGGTCTCCTACGAGATCAAGCCGGCCCCGCTGGCCGCGGGCAGCTACCGCAACATCGCCGGCAACCTGGCGCTGGCCTACGGGCTGATCGCGGGAGCCCAGCTGAGCAAGCTGCCGCTGTTCCTCGGCGCCTACCCGATCACGCCGGCCTCCGACATCCTGCACGAGCTGTCCAAGCACAAGCGCTTCGGCGTGACCACCTTCCAGGCCGAGGACGAGATCGCCGGCATCGGCGCGGCCCTGGGCGCCTCGTTCGGCGGGGCGCTGGGCGTCACCACCTCCTCCGGGCCTGGTGTGGCGCTCAAGGCCGAGACGATCGGCCTGGCGGTCAGCCTCGAGCTGCCACTGGTGATCGTCGACGTCCAGCGCGGCGGGCCGTCCACCGGCCTGCCGACCAAGACCGAGCAGAGCGACCTGCTGCAGGCGATGTACGGCCGTAACGGCGAGGCCCCGGTCCCGATCGTGGCGCCCCGATCACCGGCGGACTGCTTCGACGCCGCCATCGAGGCGATTCGGATCGCCACCACCTACCGCACCCCGGTGTTCCTGCTCTCCGACGGCTACATCGCCAACGGCTCGGAGCCCTGGCGGTTGCCCGAGCTCGCCGAGCTGCCCGATCTCAGCGTCGACTTCCTGGACCGGCCCAACGGCGAGGCCGGTGAGTTCCTGCCCTACCTGCGCGACCCCGAGACCCTTGCCCGGCCGTGGGCCATTCCGGGCACCCCGGGGCTGGAACACCGGATCGGCGGCATCGAGAAGGCCGACAAGACCGGCAACATCTCCTATGACCCGGACAACCACGACTTCATGGTGCGCACCAGGCAGGCCAAGGTCGACGGCGTCGCCAAGACCATCCCGGCGCTCGAGGTCGATGACGCCACCGGCGGGGCGAAGGTGCTGGTGCTGGGCTGGGGCTCGACCTACGGTCCGATCGGCGCCGCGGTTCGGCGGGTCCGCCGGGCCGGTCACCCGATTGCCCAGGCCCACCTGCGCCACCTCAACCCGTTCCCGGCCAACCTGGGCGAGGTGCTGGCCCGCTACGACAAGGTGGTCATCCCTGAAATGAACATGGGCCAGCTCGCGTTGTTGGTCAGGGGCCGCTATCTGACCGACGTCATCTCGGTGACCCAGGTCCGGGGCATGCCCTTCAGGGCGGCCGAACTCGCCGACATGTTGCAGGGAGTCGTGACCAGCAATGACTGACCTCGGGCTCAAGGCCAAGGACTTCAAGACCGACCAGGAGGTTCGCTGGTGTCCCGGCTGCGGTGACTACGCGGTGCTGGCTGCCGTCCAGGGATTCATGCCGGAGCTGAACATCCCCCGCGAGAACATCGTCTTCATCTCCGGCATCGGGTGCTCCTCCCGCTTCCCGTACTACATGAACACCTACGGCATGCACTCCATCCATGGCCGGGCGCCGGCGATCGCCACCGGCCTGTCGACCAGCCGGCCGGACCTCAAGGTGTTCGTGGTGACCGGTGACGGCGATGCCCTGTCCATCGGCGGCAACCACCTGATCCACTCGCTGCGCCGCAACGTCAACCTGACCATCCTGCTGTTCAACAACCGGATCTACGGCTTGACCAAGGGCCAGTACTCCCCCACCAGCGAGCGCGGCAAGATCACCAAGTCGACGCCGATGGGATCGCTGGACAACCCGTTCAACCCGGTGTCACTGGCGCTGGGCGCCGAGGCCACCTTCGTCGGCCGCACGCTGGACTCCGACCGCAAGCACCTCACCTCGGTGCTGCGGGCCGCCACCGAGCACCAGGGCACCTCGCTGGTCGAGATCTATCAGAACTGCAACATCTTCAACGACGGCGCCTTCGACCTGCTCAAGGACTCCGACACCAAGGGCGAGTGGATCATCGGCCTGGAGCACGGCAAGGAGATCCGGTTCGGCCCGACCGACTCGCCGACGTCCAAGGCCGTGGTACGCGACCCGCTCACCGGTTCCCTGCGCGTCGAGGACGACGTCGCCCCGGGCGACCCGCGGGTCGTGGTGCACGACGCCCACGCCGAGGACCCGTCCTACGCCTTCGCGCTGTCCCGGCTGTCCCAGATCGACTCCCGGTACTCGCCGATGGGCGTCTTCCGTGATGTCACCCGCCCGAGCTATGACCAGTTGCTCAATGACCAGCTTTCGGTGGCCAAGGCCAAGGCGCCCGGTGATGCCGCCGCGCTGACGAGCCTGCTGCGCGGCAGCGACACCTGGACAGTCGGCTAGCGTTTGCGCACCGAGAACCGCAAGGGCCTGGCGTACGGATTCAGCGCGTACCTGCTCTGGGGACTCTTTCCGCTCTACTGGCCGCTGCTGAAGCCGGCCGGCGCCGTAGAGATCCTGGCCCAGCGGATGGTCTGGTCGCTGCTGCTGATCGTCGTGGTGCTGGTCCTGATGCGCAACCTCCCTGCAGTGCGCCTGCTGGTGGCCGATCGGAGGAAGCTGGCGCGGTTGGCGCTGGCGGCCGTCCTGGTATCGGTCAACTGGGGCGTCTACATCTGGGCCGTCAACAGCGGCCACGTGATCGAGACCAGCCTCGGGTACTTCATCAACCCGCTGTTCACCATCATGCTCGGCGTGCTGGTGCTCAAGGAGCGCCTGAGCCGCGCGCAGTGGATCGCTGTCGGGATCGCCACGGTGGCCATCGTGGTGCTCACCGTGGACTACGGCCGGTTGCCGTGGATCGCTCTCACGCTGGCCATCTCATTCGGTTGCTACGGCTTCCTCAAGAAGCAGGTCAGCGCCGGCGCCGTGGAGACCCTGGCCGTCGAGACCGCGGTGATGGCCGGTCCCGCGCTGCTGACCCTGATCGTGCTGGCTGAGCAGTCCGAACTGGCCTTCGGGCACCATGGCCTGCCCCACGCGTTGCTGCTGATCGGCACCGGAGTGGTCACAGCGATTCCGCTGCTGCTGTTCGGGGCCGCCGCCCGGCGGTTGCCGTTGACCTCGATCGGCTTGCTGCAGTACCTGGCGCCGGTGCTGCAGTTCGGGGTCGGGGTGGGCATTCGGCACGAGCCGATGCCACCGGCCCGGCTGGTGGGCTTCGCCCTGGTCTGGGTCGCCCTCGTGGTGCTGACCGTCGACGCCCTGAAGAGGCGGCAGCGCGAAGCCAGACTGGTTCGGTCGGCTCACGCCATCGCAGCCTGATCGACCGGTTCTAGCCGATCCCGCTCTCGTCGAAGCTGCGCCGCCGGGTGCCAAGGATGACCAGGCAGAGCGCGATGAGGCACACCACGATCAGCAGCACCAGCGGGACCAGTCCGACCGAGAGGCCGGCCTGGGCGATCCGCTTGGGAATCGCCAACACCACCTCGCTCGGCTTGCTGACCGAGGGCTTGCTGGCCGGAGGGTTGTTCTGCTGGACCGGCGCTGCCGGGCGGGCGCTCGGCGCGCTGGGCCTGGCTGAGGGCGCGGTGGTCCCGGACCCCTGGCTGGCGCCGCTGCCCTGGCCGCTGCCGGCCTGAATGGGGTTCTGGACGTTGCCCGCCGGCTGGGCGGGAACGACCCGCGCCGGCAGGGCAGGGGTCGGTGCCGGCACGGCGGTGCTCGGCGCCGCCGGACGGGTCGGTAACAAGGCCTGGGCTGCCCGCCTGGCCCTTTCGGCCCGCGCCTGCGCCCGTGCCTGCGCGGCACGCTGGGCCTGCGCGGCACGCTCGGCCTCCGCGCGAAGCTTGGCCGCGGCCTGGGCGGCCGCCAACCGCTCCGCCAGCCTGTTTCCGGCGGGGGTAGTGGATCGGTCGTCCCCGGGCCGCTCTACGAAGCGAGCCGCACCGGCATGCTTTCGCTCGAGGGCTTGCCGGTCACTTTCGAGCTGCTTCTCACGGTCGCGCTGGCTTGCCGGGAGCCGCCCAGCAGCCTGACCGGGCTGGAGCCTGCTCGCTGCCCTGGCCTTGGCCTTGGCCGCTGCCTTGGCCTTGGCCTTGGCCTTGGCCGCAGCGTTGGCCTTGGCCTTGGCCGCAGCGTTGGCCTTGGCTGCCGCCTTGGCCTTCGCCGCCTTGGCCTTCGCTGCCTTAGCCGCCGCGTTGGCCTTGGCCTTCGCTGCCTTGGCCTTGGCTGCCGCCTTGGCCTTCGCCGCCTTGGCCTTCGCCGCCTTGGCCTTGACTGCCTTAGCCTTCGCCGCCTTGGCCTTCGCCGCCTTGGCCTTGACTGCCTTAGCCTTCGCCGCCTTGGCCGCGGCGGCCTTGCGGGCCGCCGCCTGCTTGGCTCGGTTCTGTGATGCCCGTTCCATGGCCTTGGCGGCCCGTTCCTGTGCCACCACTCGGGCCTGGGAGCCGCCCGCTCCGGCGGAGTGGGTGGCCGAGTTGCTCGCCGGCGAGGCGGGCTGGCGCATCGCGGCCGCCTGAGCGGGGACGCCTACCAGCAGTGGGCTCGCCAGAACCAGGACGCAGAACATCGCCGCCATCGTGCGGCCACGTGCGCCACTGGTCCAAGTAGCGAGAAGGATCACGAACACCACCGCGGGATTTTCATAACACTCATATCGGTCATCTTGCGCAGAAGTTGAGGTTGTGCTTACACGGAGTGAACACCGTGTAGCAATGGAACCACACATTAGCGATACGTGGGAAGTTGAAACTTGGGCATTTCCGCCAGCAATTTCCCGAACGGCGGGTTTGCGTTACATAAGGTAGCCATTGGGTCAGCTGTGATTGGCAACGAGGGAGATGGACCCGTTGATCCCCCCATGGCGTTGCTCACATGTGCAGCGCTGCATGCCCATCGGCCGGACCAAGCCCCCGCCCCGGGCGGTCGGATCAGGCGCTGCCGAGGCAGCCCATCTGCTCAGGCGGTGCGCGCGGCGGCCTTCGCCCGGGCACGCTCGCGCTGCTCGACGAACCGGCTCGCCTGCTCGTCCAACTGGGCGACGAACTTCGCCAGCTCCTCACGGGCCTGCTCGCCGGTCGGGCCGAGGCCCTCGCGATCGAAGACGTTCCAGAACTTCAGCACCGGGCTGATCACCGCGTCATGGTGCAGCCGCAGGTCATAGATACCTGCCTTGGCGATGATCACCGAGTTACGCAGAAAGTCGGGCATGTTGGCGCCGGGCATCTGAAAGCCCACCACCTCGTCGCGGACCGCAGCCATCGTCTCATCGGGCGCGATCTCGAAGGCGGCGGCGATCATGTTGCGGTAGAAGATCATGTGCAGGTTCTCGTCCTGCGCGATGCGGGTCAGCAGCTGCTCGGCCAGCGGGCAGCCGGTGGCCTTGCCCGTGTTGCGGTGCGAGACCCGGGTGGCCAGCTCCTGAAAGGACACGTAGGCCACTGCTTGCAGGGCCGTCTTGTCGCCGGAGTCATACCCGGCGACCATGTGCTGCATCCGCAGGCCCTCGAGCTTGACCGGGTCGACCCCGCGGGTCACCACCAGGTAGTCGCGCAACGCGATGCCGTGCCGGCCCTCCTCGGCGGTCCACTGGCCCACCCACTGCCCCCAGGCGCCGTCGCGGCCGAACTGGGTCGCGATCTCGCGGTGGTAGGAGGGCAGGTTGTCCTCGGTCAGCAGGTTCACGATCATCGCGGTCCGGGCAACCGGATCCAGCGGCGATTCCTCGGGCTTCCAGTCCTCGCCCCCGAGGAAGGCAAAGTCACGCCCCTGGCTCCACGGCACGTAGTCATGCGGCATCCAGGGCCGGGCCACCGACAGGTGCCGCTCGAGGTTCTCCTCGACCACCGGCTCCAGCTCGTGCAGCAGGCGCGTCTGAAAGCCGTCGGCACCTGACGGGATCTTGGGCGTTGTCATGGTCATCTACGGCTTCTCCGACGTCCGGACGGCTCATACCTACGCTTACGTAGGTTACGCCTTGTTCCGGACCGCTCTGACCACCCCGGCTCAGCCGCTGCGAACCACGACCAGATCGGCCAAGGCGTGCAGGGCAGCCTTGGCCGGCACCTCCGGCAGCCCGGCAATGGTTGCCCGAGCCGACTCGGCGTACTCCAACATGGTGCGCTTGGCCTGCTGGATCGCCTCGGAGGAGCGCAGCAGCGCCAGCGCCTCGGCGTGCTCGCCGTCGTCCTCGAGCGGCCTGCTGACGAGCTCGCGCAACCGGTCGCCGGCCGCGTCGTTGTCCTGCAGCGCGTAGAGCACCGGCAGCGTCTGAACGCCCTCGCGCAGGTCGGTGCCCGGCGTCTTGCCTGACTGCCCGGCCTCCGAGGCGATGTCGAGGATGTCGTCCGAGATCTGGAAGGCCATGCCGAACTGCTCGCCGAAGGCCCGCAGGCAGTCCACGGTCTGCTCGTCGACCCCGGCGAACCGGGCGCCGAGTTCGGCCGAAGTGGCGATCAGCGAACCGGTCTTGTCCGCCAGCACCGACAGGTAGTGATCTATCGGGTCCACTCCCGGCTTGGGACCGACCGTCTCGCGAATCTGGCCGGTCACCAGCCGCTCGAAGCAGCGGGCCTGGATCCGGACCGCCTCAGGTCCCAGATCGGCCAGGATGTCGGAGGCCCGGGCGAACAGGAAGTCACCGGTCAGGATGGCGACCGTGTTGGTCCAGCGGGTATTGGCCGCGGTGGCCCCGCGTCGGACGGTCGCCTCGTCCATCACATCGTCGTGGTACAGGGTGGCCAGGTGGGTCAGCTCGCAGACCACTGCCGACATGACCACTCCGTCATGGTCGGCCTCGACGTCGCCGAACTGCGCGGCCAGCAGCGCCAGCAGCGGACGGAACCTCTTGCCGCCGGCGTTGACCAGGTACTTCGCGACGTCGGCGACGAACTCGTCCTCAGAACGAACCGCGGCCTTCAGCGCCAGCTCGATGGTCTGCAGGCCTTCCCGGACCGTTGCTTCCAGAGCCGGGTCGTCAAACTCGATTCCGACAGCCAGGAGGGAGGACTGATAGCTCACCCGCGTAACCGAGCTGCCTTGTCGGCGAGGTCCAGCAGCGGCTGCGGGAAGATGCCCAGCACCAGGGTTGCCGCGGTGCCCACGGTGATGGCGATGGTGGACATCGCCGACGGGATGGCCACCGTCGGCCCGTCCTCGGCCGGTTCGGCGAAGAACATCATCACCACGATGCGCAGGTAGAAGAACGCCGCGACGGCCGAGGCGATCAGCGCGATCACCACCAGCGGCCCGGCGATGTCGTAGGCGGCCCGGAAGACCACGAACTTGCCGGTGAAACCGCTGGTCAGCGGAATGCCGGCCAGGGCCAGCAGCAAGAAGGTGAAGGTGATCGCGAACAGCGGTGACCTGCGGGCCAGGCCCGACCATTGCGACAGGTGATTGGCCTCGCCGTTGGCGTCGCGGACCAGCGTCAGCAGCCCGAAGGCGGCGATCGTGGTGAAGCCGTAGGCGGCCAGGTAGAACAGCACGCTGGACAACCCCGCCCCGTCCAGTGACACCAGTCCCACCAGGATGAACCCGGCGTGCGCGATGGAGGAATAGGCCAGGATCCGCTTGAGGTCGGTCTGGGTCAGGCCGACGATCGAGCCCACCACCATCGAGGCGATCGCCACCCCCCAGATGATCGGCCGCCAGTTCCAGGCGCTGACCGAGAAGCCGACGTAGAGCACCCGGATGATGGCGCCGAAGGCCGCGATCTTGGTGCACGAGGCCATGAAGGCGGTGACCGGCGTCGGCGCGCCCTGGTAGACGTCGGGGGTCCAGGAGTGGAACGGCGCGATGCCGGCCTTGAACAGCAGGCCCACGATGAGCAGCCCGAAACCGAGATAGAGCAGGACGTCGGACTGGGTGGAGCTGTTCTGGGCCCGCAGGATGTCGAACAGGTCCACCGAGCCGGCGTAGCCGTAGAGCAGGGCCACGCCGTACAGGAAGAACGCCGAGGCGAACGCGCCCAGCAAGAAGTACTTGATGGCCGCTTCCTGGCTCAGCAACCGGCGCCGGCGGGACAGGCCGGCGATCAGGTACAGCGGCAGCGACAGCACTTCCAGCGCCACGAACATCAGCAGCAGGTTGTTGGCCGCCGGAAAGATCAGCATGCCGCCGACGGCGAACAGGGTCAGCGGAAAGATCTCGGTCTGGACCCGCTCGCCGCTGGCCAGCCTGCGGTCGGCCGGTGAGCCCACCACCACCGCCGCCGAGGCGACGATGGCGCCGCCGGGCTCGACCGCGCGCTCGGCCAGCAGCAGTATCGACAGCGCGCTCAGCACCAGGATGGAGCCCTGCAGGAACAGGGTGACGCCGTCGATGGACAGCGCGCTCGATGCGGTCAGGGTGGACCGCCCGCGCAGCATGATGACGGCGACCAGGGCTGCCAGCAGCGACACCAGCGACAGCCCGAGCTGAAGGTGGAACCGGCGCTCGCGCGGCGCCAGCGCCTCGACCAGGACGCCGAGGCAGGCCGCGCCCAGCACGATCAGGATCGGCGACAGCGCCGAGTAGCTGATCGACGGGGCCTGGATCAGGTTCGGGGGGTCGGCCGCCAGCACGATGTTCAGCGGGCTCACTTGGCTCCTCCGGGCTGGGCCGCCTGCTGGGGCTGCGGATCAGTCTGGCCGATGTCGTTCATGGTGAACTGCACAGCCGGGTTGATGATGTCGATGACCGGCTTGGGGTAGATCCCCAGGGCGAAGATCAGCACGATCAGCGGCGTGACGGCGAAGATCTCGCGCGCGTTGAGGTCACGGAAACCGCTGACCTTCTCTTTCAGCGGGCCCTGCATCGTGCGTTGGTAGAGCAGCAGGACGTAAATCGCGGCCAGGATGATGCCGGTGGTGGCGAGGATCGCCAGCGTCTTGTGCCGGGTGAAGGTGCCCAGCAGCGTCAGGAACTCGCTGATGAAGGTGCTCATCCCCGGTAGGGCCAGTGCTGCCAGGCCGGCTATCAGGAAGACCCCGCCCATGCGAGGAGCCACCTTGGCGGTGCCGCCGTAGTCGGCGATCAGCCGGCTCTTGCCGCGGACCACCAGGTAGCCGACCACGATGAACAGCAGCCCGGTCGCCAGGCCGTGGTTGACCATGTAGAGCACGGCGCCGGTGCCGCCCTGGGTGGTGAAGGCGAAGATCCCCAGGCCGATGAAGCCGAAGTGGGCCACCGAGGTGTAGGCGACCAGCCGCTTCATGTCGCGCTGGCCCATCGCCAGGAAGGCCGCGTAGAGCACACCGATCACCGACAGGATCAGGATCGGCTTGGCGAAGTCACGCGAGGCCTCGGGGAACAGCGGCAGGCAGTAGCGCAGGAAGCCGAAGGTGCCGACCTTGTCCAGCACCCCCACCAGCAGCGCCGCGCCGCCGGCCGGCGCCTCGGCGCCGGCGTCGGGCAGCCAGGTGTGGAACGGGAACAGCGGGGCCTTGATCGCGAAGGCGATGAAGAAACCGAGGAACAGCCACTTCTGGGTCGCGCCGCCCGGGACGTTGCCGACCAGGTCGGTGAAGGCGAAACTCGAGGTGCCCGAGCTGACGTAGACGCCGATCACCGAGGCCAGCATGAGCAGGCCGCCGACCAGGGAGTACAGGAAGAACTTCATCGCCGCGTACTGCCGGCGCGGCCCGCCGAAGCTGCCGATGATGAAGTACATCGGCACCAGCATGGCCTCGAAGAACACGTAGAACAGGAAGACATCGGTGGCCGCGAACACCCCGATCATGAAGACCTCGAGCAGCAGCACCAGCCCGAAGAAGGTCTTGGGCGACCGGGTGGTGCTGCGCAGCTCCTCAGCGCCTTCGACGCTGTCGAAGCTGTGCCAGGACGACAGCACCACGCAGGGCACCAGCAGGGCGGCCATCGCGATCAGCACCAGGGCGATGCCGTCCAGCCCGAAGGCGAAATGCACCCCCAGGTTCTCGATCCACACCCACGAGTTGCTGAACTGGAAGCGGTCGGCGCCCTCGGTGGTCTTGAACGCCACGCCCAGCACGACGGTGTAGCCGAAGGTGATCACCGAGGCGGCCAGCGCGATCTGCTTGGCCAGCAGGATCCGCCTGGCCGGCAACGCGAAGATCAGCAGGCTGCCCAGCAGCGGAACGGCGAGGAGCCCGAGCAGGCTGAGGTCTTGCATCAGGAGAACCTCACCGCGAGCAGCGCCGCGAGTAACACCGCGGCGCCGGCCAGCATGGATAGGGCGTAGGACCGGACGAATCCGGTCTGCAGCCGACGAAGCCGGCCGGAGCCGCCACCGAGGCCGGCGGCCAGGGTGTTCACGGCGCCGTCGACGCCACGGTTGTCGAAGAACACCAGGGCGCGTACCAGCCACTGGCCCGGACGCATGAGCACCGTCTCGTTGAAGGCGTCGGCGTAGAGGTTGCGCCGGGCGGCGACCGTGATCGGCGAGCCGGCCGGTTGCAGGACCGGCACCGGCCGCACCGCGAACGCGACGATGGCGCCGGCTACCCCGAAGGTGACCACCAGCAGCGTGATCAACGTCAGCACGGCCGGTGAGATGGTGTGCAGCCCCTCCTCCACCGACTCCCCGACCGAGGGCTCGAGCCAGTGCTGCAGCGCGCCGCCGGACACCAGCAACCCGCCGGTGACCAGCGACAGCACCCCGAGGATCACCAGCGGCACCTTCATCACCAGCGGGGCCTCGTGCGGGTGCACGTCGTCCTCCCAGCGGCGGCGGCCGTGGAAGGTCATCACCAGCGCCCGGGTCATGTAGAAGGCGGTCAGGCCGGCGCCGAGCAGCGCCACCCCGCCCAGCACCCAGCCGCTGACGCCGCCCTTGTTGAAAGCGGCCTCGATGATCTTGTCCTTGGTGAAGAACCCGGTGGCGAGCGGGAACCCGATGATGGCGAGGTAGCCGCAGAGGAACACCCCGTAGGTGACCGGCATGATCCGGGCCAGACCGCCGAAGCGGCGCATGTCTATTCGGTCGTTCATCGCGTGCATCACCGAACCGGCCGACAGGAACAGCGCCGCCTTGAAGGCGCCGTGGCCGAGCAGGTGCATGATGCCGATCGCGTACACGCCCTCGCCGAGCCCGACAGCCAGGAACATGTAGCCGATCTGGCTGACCGTGGAGTAGGCCAGCACCCGTTTCAGGTCATCCTGGCCGAAGGCGCAGATGCAGCCGTAGAGCAGCGTGATCGCCCCGACGATGACCACCACCGTGCGGCCCGTCTCGGTGAGGTTGAAGATCGGCGCCGACCGGGCGATCAGGTACACCCCGGCGGTCACCATGGTCGCCGCGTGGATCAGGGCCGAGACCGGAGTCGGGCCCTCCATCGCGTCGGGCAGCCAGGTCTGCAGCGGGAACTGCCCGGACTTGCCACAGGCGCCGAGCAGCAGCATCAGCGCGATCGCGGTGACCACGCCGTTGGACAGTCCGTCCGCGCCGGCGAAGACGCCCTCGAAGTCGGTGGTTCCGAGGTAGGCGAACATCAGCATGATCGCGATCGACAGCCCGACGTCACCGACCCGGTTGGCGATGAAGGCCTTCTTGGCCGCGGTGCCGGCCGACTCGCGGGTGTAGTAGTAGCCGATCAGCAGGTATGAGGCCAGCCCGACGCCTTCCCAGCCGACGTAGAGCACCAGGTAACCATCGGCCAGCACCAGCAGCAGCATCGCGGCGATGAACAGGTGGAAGTAGCCGAAGAACCTCCGCCGGCCGGGATCATGGCGCATGTAGCCGACCGCGTAGATGTGGATCAGCGAGCCGACCCCGGTGATCAGCAGCACGAAGGCCAGCGACAGCGGGTCGAGCAGGAACCCGACATCGACGTTGAAGCCGCCCACCGGCACCCAGCTGAACAGGTGCAGGTTGCGTACGCGCTCCTCACCGGTCTCGCTTCTGATGGAGAAGAACAGCATCAGGGCGTAGCCGAAGAGCAGCACCGGGACGAGCGCGCCGAGCAGGTGACCCCACCGGTCGGCGCGCTTGCCCAGCAGCAGCAGGGCTGCCGAGGACAGGGCCGGCAGCGCAACCAGCAGCCAGGCTGCGGACTGGATTCCGTGAGCGGCGTTCACTGTTCGAAGCTCCCCTTAGTACTTCAGGAGGTTCGCGTCGTCGACCGAGGCCGACCGCCGCGTCCGGAAGATGGACATGATGATGGCAAGGCCCACCACGACTTCGGCCGCGGCCACCACCATCACGAAGAAGGCCATGATCTGGCCATCCAGGGTGCCGTTGATGCGGGAGAACGTGACCAGGCTCAGGTTCACCGCGTTGAGCATCAGCTCGACGCACATGAAGACCACGATGGCGTTGCGCCGGACCAGCACCCCGACGGCGCCGATCGAGAACAGCGCCGCGGACAGCACCAGATAGTAGGTGGGGGTCATGAGGCGACCGCGCCCTCACGATCGCCGGAAAGCCGCCTCACAGCCGATCACCCTCCCGTTCGGGCAGCGCGTGGGGCGCGCCGACGCTGATCTCGGCTCCGCTGCCCAGCAGCGACTCGCCGGCGACCGAGCCGTCCGGCAGCAGCGCCGGGGTGCCGACCGCGTTGCCCGAGGACAGCACGCCGGGCCCGGGCAGCGGCTGCGGCCGGCCGGAGCGGATCCGCTCTCTGGCCAGCGTCTTCTGGCTCGGCCGCGGACCCTCCCGCTCGACGTGGGCCAGCACCATCGCCCCGACGGCGGCCACGATCAGCAGCGCCGAGGTCAGCTCGAAGGCGAAGAGGTACTTGGTGAACAGCAGTTCCGCGATCCCGTTGACATTGGTGCCGGACCGGGAGTTGGCCGCGTCCAGGTTCTTGGCTTCCTGGCCGGTGAACGCGCTCCCGATCGCCAGCGCCACCAGCAGGGCGAACCCGACCCCGAACAGCAGGGCCGCCGCCCGTTGCCCGCGCAGCGTCTCGACCAGCGAGTCTGCCGAGTCCCGCCCGACCAGCATCAGCACGAACAGGAACAGGATCATGATCGCGCCGGTGTAGACGATGATCTGCACCAGGCCCAGGAACGGGCCTTGCTGGATCAGGTAGAACAGCCCCAGGCACATCATCGTCGTGACCAGGGACAGCGCCGAGTGCACCGCGTTGCGCAGCAGCACCATGCCGATCGCGCCGAGCAGCGCGACCGGCCCGAGAATCCAGAACGCGACCGCCTCACCGGTGCTCACCTGGGCGGCGGCCAGCACCACCGGAGCCGCGCTCATGCGTGGTGCCCGCCGATCTCGATAGCCGGGCTGGTGATGGGCCGGCCGGCGACATTGGCGGCGCTCTGGGGCGCTCCCTCGTCCTTGCGCGGGGTGTAGTAGGCCTTCTCGTTGTCGCCGAGGCGCATCGGATGCGGCGGCGCCTCCATGCCGGGCAGCAGTGGGGCCATCAACTGCTCCTTGGTGTAGATCAGGTCCTGGCGGTTGTCCAGGGCCAGCTCGTAGGAGTTGCTCATGGTCAGCGAACGGGTCGGGCAGGCCTCCACGCACAGGCCGCAGAAGATGCAGCGCAGGTAGTTGATCTGATAGACCTTGCCGTAGCGCTCACCCGGGGAGAACCTGGCGTCCTCGCTGTTGTCGCCGCCCTCGACGTAGATCGCGTCGGCCGGGCAGGCCCAGGCGCACAACTCGCACCCGATGCACTTCTCCAGGCCGTCCGGATGCCGGTTCAGCACGTGCCGGCCGTGGTAGCGCGGCGCCGTCGGGAAGACCTCGAACGGGTACTGCTGGGTGTAGACCTTCTTGAACATGGTCGAGAAGGTCAGGCCGAAGCCGGCGGCGAAGCTGGCCACGGTCGCGTTCGGGTGGTTGAACTCGTTCTCGTTGAGCGCCACCGCCGAGACGTCCCCCGGCGCCGGCAGCCCGGCCTCGGCCGGGCGCACCTCGGTCCCGGTCACCTCAGCCTGCAAACTACGGGGCACCGCGGCGCCGGTGGGCTCCGCGGCGTCGTCCGCGGACGGCCGCGGACCTGGTAGGTCAGCCATCTTCAAGGCCTTTCGGACAGAGATCGTTCGGGAGCGGGCAGTGCCGGCGAGCTCACGCCGGCGTTGACCAGCCTGGGCGAGGGCGGCACCACCAGATCCATCGGCGGGATCGGGAAGGCTGCCGGGCGGCTGGCTTCGTCGGCTTCCTCCGCGGCCAGCTCGGCCTCGATCCGCTTCGAGCGGCGGGCGTCCAGCACTGCCCACAACCCGATCATGGCGATGATCGGCAGGCCGACCAGCAGCATCACGGTGAGGGCGCTCCAGCCCCGGTCCCGCAGCACCCGCATGGTGGTGACGGCCATGATCCAGGCCAGGTTGAGCGGGATGAGCACCTTCCAGCCCAAGTGCATGAACTGGTCGTAGCGCATCCGGGGCAGCGTGCCGCGCAGCCAGACGAAGCCGAAGATGAACAGGATCACCTTGGCGGTGAACCACAGGATCGGCCACCAGCCCGAGTTGGCGCCCTCCCACAGCGACAGCGGGAACGGAGCGCGCCAGCCGCCGAGGAACAGCGTGGTGGCCAGCGCCGAGACGGTGACCATGTTGATGTACTCGGCAAGGAAGAACAGGGCGAACTTCATCGAGGAGTACTCGGTGTGAAAGCCGCCGACCAGCTCGGACTCGGCCTCGGGCAGGTCGAACGGAGCCCGGTTGGTCTCACCGACCATGGCGATCACGAAAATGCCGAAGGACACGAACAGCGGTATCGCGTTCCACAGGTGCTCGCGCTGGTACTCCACGATCCCCGACGTCGACATGGTGCCGGAGTAGAGGAAGACCATCACGATGGACAGGCCCAGGGCGATCTCGTAGGAGATCATCTGGGCGGCCGAGCGCAGGCCGCCGAGCAGCGGATAGGTCGAACCCGAGGCCCAGCCCGACAGCACGATGCCGTACACCCCGAGCGCGGAGCAGGCGAAGATCACCAGCACGCCGACCGGCAGGTCGGTCAGCTGCAGCATGGTGCGCTCGCCGAAGATCGAGACCTCCGGGCCGAACGGGATCACCGAGAACGCCAGGAAGGCCGGCACCGTCGAGACCACCGGCGCGATCCAGTACACCGGCTTGTCGGCCAGCGTCGGGATGATCTCTTCTTTGAAGGCCAGCTTCACGCCGTCGGCCAGGGACTGCAGGATGCCCCAGGGCCCGGTGCGGTTGGGACCGATCCGGTTCTGCATCCGGCCGACGACCTTGCGCTCGAACACGATCGCGAACAGCGTCATCGCGACCAGGAACGCGAACACCGCGAACACCTTGATCAGGATCAGCCAGAACGGGTCGTGCCCGAAGCCGGCCAGCGTCGCGTTGGGGTCGGTCTCAGCCAGCAGGTGAAGGTCAGGCCCTTGAGTGAGCCCCAGCTTGATCATCGCCTACCTCCACTCACCGGAAGCGTCACGTGCCGAGCCCGGTTGGACCCGAGTCACCGTGACCTGATCGCCATGGACCGCGCGCAGCACCTTACGCACCGACCCGTCCCGGTGATTGGTCGGCAGCCACACCACGCCGGTCACCGCCCGCTCGGTCAGCTCGACCGGCGCGGTCAGCGAGCCGTGCGCGGTGCTGACCGCGGCCAGGTCACCGGCGCTGATGCCCAGCTCGGCGGCGGTGGCGCCGGCCATCATCACCCGCAGCGGCTTGCTGGTGCCGGCCAGGTTCAGCTCACCGTCGGTGAGCCGGCCACCGTCGATCAGCTCGTGCCAGGTCGCCAGCACGATGCCGGGGCCGGTGCGCCCGGCAGGCGCCCGGACCGGCTCGGGCCGGCGGCCGCGGCCGGCGCTGACGCCGAGGACCGCGAGCTCGTCGCGCGCGCTGGCCGGGCTAGGCAGCCCCAGGTCGATGTCGAGCTCGTCGGCCAAGGCATTGAGCACCCGGCCGTCGGCCATCTGGCCGGTGTTGGTGAGGGTCAGGTCGAACGGCCGCCGGCGGCCTTCCCAGGTGACGAAGCGGCCGGCCTTCTCAGCCGCCACCGCCACCGGCAGCACCACGTCGGCGTGCGCCGTGACCGCCGACTGCCGGATCTCCAGGCTCACCACGAAGCCGGCAGCGGCCAGCGCCGCCTCGGCCAGCGCCGGATCCGGCAGGTCGGCCAGCTCCACGCCGCCGACCAGCAGGCCGCCGAGCGGCGCCTCCTCGGCCAGCGCGGCTGCCAGCAGGGCGGGCAGGTCCCGGCCGGGAGCGGTCGGCAGGTGCGCGTTCCAGATCCGCTCCACCTCGGCCCGGGCGGCGTCGTCACTGACCGAGCGGCCGCCGGGCAGCAGGTTCGGCAGCGCGCCGGCGTCCACCGCCCCGCGCTCGCCGGCCCGCCGGGGCACCCACGCCAGCCGGGCGCCGGTGCTGGCGGCCAGTTCCGACACCGCGCTCAGCGCTCCGGGAACCCCGGCCATCCGCTCGCCGACCAGGATCACTCCGCCGGCCAGCGCCGCACGCAGCTCGCCGTCCACGGCAGCGATCGCCTCGGCCTCGGCGCCGGGCGTCGTCGGCAGCAGCCGTCCGGCTAGCTTGTCGAGGCCGCGGCTGGCCAGCGCCGCGATCGAGTACACCGCGCACCGGCCGTTGCGAACCCCCTTGTGCAGCCGCAGGAAGGTGATCGGTGACTCCTCCTCCGGCTCGAACCCGACCAGCAGGACGGTGCCGGCCTGCTCCAGGTCGGTGTAGGTGAGCGCCCCGGTCTCGGGAGAGCTGCCGGCCACCTCGGCGCCCAGGAACGCCAACTCCTCGGCCGAGCCCGGCCGGGCCCGGAAGTCGATGTCGTTGGTGCCCAGCGCCACCCGGGCGAACTTGGCGTAGGCGTAGGCGTCCTCCTCGGTCAGCCGGCCACCGGGCAGCACGCCGACCCCGCCGTTGTCGCGGGCCCGCGCCAGACCGGCCGCGGCCGCTTCCAGCGCCTGCGGCCAGGACGTCTCGACCAGCCGGCCGGACCGGTCGCGGATCAGCGGGGCCAGCAGCCGGTCGGGCTGGTTGATGTACTGGAAGGCCCACCGGCCCTTGTCGCAGTTCCACTCCTCGTTGACCTCGGCGTCCTCACCGGCGAGCCGGCGGGTGATCTTGGTGCGCCGCCAGTCGGTGCGCAGCGCGCAGCCGGAGGAGCAGTGCTCACAGACGCTCGGCGTCGACATCAGGTCGAAGGGCCGGGCCCGGAACCGGTAGGAGGCGCCGGTCAGCGCGCCGACCGGGCAGATCTGCACGGTGTTGCCGGAGAAGTAGGACTGGAACGGGGTGTCGGTGGAGGTGCCGATCTGCTGCAGCGGGCCCCGCTCGAGCAGGTCGATGAACGGGTCGCCGGCGATCTGCTCGGAGAACCGGGTGCAGCGCTGGCACAGCACGCAGCGTTCCCGGTCCAGCAACACCTGGCTGGACACCGCGACCGGCTTGGCGAAGGTGCGCTTGATCTCGGAGAACCGGGAGTCGGCGCGGCCGTTGCTCATCGCCTGGTTCTGCAGCGGGCACTCGCCGCCCTTGTCGCAGACCGGGCAGTCCAGCGGGTGGTTGATCAGCAGCAGCTCCATCACGCCCTGCTGGGCCTTGTCGGCCACCGCCGAGGTCAGCTGGGTCTTGACCACCATGCCCGGCATGACCGTGGTGGTGCAGGACGCGGCCGGCTTGGGCATGCCGCGGCCGTTGCCCATGTCGGTCACCTCGACCAGGCACTGCCGGCAGGCGCCGGCCGGCTCCAGCAACGGGTGGTCGCAGAACCGCGGGATGTGGATGCCCAGCTGCTCGGCGACCCGGATCAGCAGGGTGCCCTTCTCGACCGCGGTCTCGATGCCGTCGATGGTGACGGTGACCAGGTCCTCGGCCGGGCGTTGCCCGGCGGGCTTCTCGGGGGCGACGGTCATGCGGGTGCTCCGGTCAGGGCTGGCGGGTGCGGCTGGACGCCGCTGTTCGGGTTCTTCTCGATCAGGGCGAGGTATTCGTCGCGGAAGTACTGGATGGAGGAGGTGATGCAGCTGGTCGCGCCGTCACCCAGCGCGCAGAACGAGCGGCCCAGGATGTTGTCGCTGACGTCGAGCAGGACGTCCAGGTCGGCCAGGGTGCCCTGACCGTGCCAGATCCGTTCCAGGATCTGGGCGGTCCAATAGTTGCCCTCGCGGCATGGCGTGCACTTGCCGCAGGACTCGTGCTCGTAGAACTGCGTCCACTTCAGCACGGCCTGCACGACGCTGTCGTCGGAGTCGAACACCATCACCGCCGACGTGCCGTTCATCGAGCCGCTCTTGGCCACCTCGTCGAAGTCCAGCGGCACGTCGAGGTGCTCTGCGGTGAACAGCGGGGTCGAGGACCCGCCCGGCGTCCAGAACTTCAGCGGCTTGCCGCGGCTCATGCCACCGGCCATCTCCAGCAACTCGCGCAGCGTGGTGCCCATCGGCGCCTCGTACTGGCCCGGGTTGGCGACCCGGCCGGACAGCGAGTAGATCGAGGTTCCGGGCGAGCCGTCCGGGCCCATCTGCTTGTGCCAGGCGGCGCCGCCCAGCACGATGTAGGGCACGCTGGCCAGGGTGCCGACGTTGTTCACCACCGTCGGTGCGTCGTAGAGGCCGTTGGTCGCCGGGAACGGCGGCTTGAGCCGCGGCTGACCCCGCTTGCCCTCCAGCGAGTCCAGCAGCGCGGTCTCCTCGCCGCAGATGTAGGCCCCGGCGCCCGCGTGCACCGTCATGTCGAAGCGCAGGCCGCTGCCGAGCACGTTGTCGCCCAGATAGCCCTTGGCGTAGGCCTCGTTCACCGCCTGGGTGACCCGGCGGATCGCGTGCACCGCCTCGCCGCGGATGTAGACGAAGGCGTGCTGCGCCCGGACGGCGTAGCAGGCGATGATGATCCCTTCGATCATCGAGTGCGGGTCGTTCATCATCAGCGGCAGGTCCCGGCAGGTGCCCGGTTCGCCCTCGTCGGCGTTGACCACCACGTAGTGCGGCTTGGCCGCCTCGCCCGGCTTGGCCTGCGGGATGAACTGCCATTTCATCCCGGTCGGGAAGCCGGCGCCGCCGCGGCCTCGCAGGTTGGAGTCCTTCACCAGCGCGATCAACTCGTCCGGCTGCATCGTCAGGGCCTTGCGCAGGCCGGCGTAGCCGTCGAGCTTGACGTAGTTGTCCAGCAGCCACGGCGCGTTGGCGCCGAACCGCTTGGTCAGGACCGGAGTAAGCGGCATGTCACTGTCCCTTGTCGGCTCTGTCGACTTCATCAGTTCTGTCAACCCGCTCGCTCTGACCGCCGGTCGGTGAGTCCGCGGCCGGATCGCTCTTATACGTGTTCAAGGGCGCGTCGTTGGAGCTGGTGTAGTCGGGCTTGCCGGAGTTGTCGACGGCCACCCGCTCGGCATCGGCAGAGCTGGAACCGGCGTCGGCACCCGGCGGGTAACCCGGCGCCTGCTGGCCGAGTTCGTGGGCCAGCCGGACGCCGGCCTCGGTGGGCGCGCCGGTCGCCTCGGCCCGGCGTGAAGCGGGCCGCTGATCGACGAAACCGGCGATCTGGCGCGAGATCTCCTTGAAGCTGCACAGCGGCGCGCCCCGGCTCGGCTGCGGTCGGTTGCCCGCCCGCAGCTCGGCTACCAGGCCCAGGGCCGAGTCCACGCTCTGGTTGTCGAAGAACTCGTAGTTGACCGTCACGATCGGGGCGTAGTCACAGGCGGCCAGGCACTCGGCGTGCTCCAAGGTGATCGAGCCGGGCTCGCCGGGAGTGCCGGCGGTCTGGTTCATCCCGACGCCCAGTTGCTCGGACAGCGCCTGGTAGATCTCGTCACCGCCCAGCATCGCGCACAGGGTGTTGGTGCAGACGCTGACCAGGTACTCACCGGTCGGGGACCGCTTGTACATCGTGTAGAAGGTGGCCACCGCGGCCACCTGCGCCTTGGTCAGCTCCAGCAGCTCGGCGCAGAAGGCGATCCCGTCGGCCGAGACATAACCCTGCTCGGACTGCACCAGGTGCAGCATCGGCAGCAGCGCCGAGCGGGCCTGGCCCAGCGGGTAGCGGGCGATGATCTCGACCGCCGCGGCGCGGACGTCGGCGTCGAAGACGGCCGGGTCACCGGGGCGTCCGATGTCGATCAGGCTCAGGCGAGTGTTGCTACTCATCATTCGACTCCGCGCTCGCTCCGGTCCTCGCTCCGCTGCGATCCTCACTCGCTGTCGTCTTCATCAGCGGTCACACCCACCCATCACCGGGTCGATCGAGGCGATCGAGGCGATCACGTCGGCGATCTGGCCGCCGATCGACATCGCCGCGGCAGCTTGCAGGTTGATGAAGGAGGGGTCGCGCAGGTGCACCCGGTAGGGCCGGGTGCCACCGTCGGAGACCACGTGCGCGCCGAGTTCGCCGCGCGGGCCCTCGACCGGCACGTAGACCTGCCCGGCCGGCACCCGGAAGCCCTCGGTGACCAGCTTGAAGTGGTGGATCAGCGATTCCATCGAGCCGTTCATGATCTTGTTGACGTGCGCGGCAGAGTTGCCCATCCCGTCCGAGCCGATCGACAGCTGGGCCGGCCAGGCGATCTTGGGATCGTCGACCATCACCGGTCCCGGGGTCTGGGAGATCCGGTCGAGGACCTGGGCGATGATCCGCAGGCTCTCGCGCATCTCGGCGACCCGCACCACGAACCGGCTCCAGCAGTCACCGCCGTCGTCGGTGGGCACGTCGAAGTCATAGGTCTCATAGCCGAGGTAGGGCTCGGTCTTGCGCAGGTCCCACGGCAGGCCGGCGGCCCGCAGCAACGGCCCGGTCACGCCGAGGGACAGGCAGCCCTCGACCCCGATCCAGCCGACTCCCTTGAGCCGGTTGATCCAGATCGGCTGGCCGCGTAGCAACCGGTCGACCCCGAGGATCTCCTTGTCGGTCTCCTTGATCCAGCCGCGGATCTTGGGTATGGCGTCCTCGGGGAGGTCCATGGCCAGGCCACCCGGCCTGATGTAGGCGTGGTTCATCCGCAGGCCGGTGATCAGCTCGAAGATGTCCAGGCAGCGCTCCCGGGCCCGGAATCCGTTGGTCATCGCGGTCAGCGCGCCCAGCTCCATGCCTCCGGTGGCCAGCCACACCCAGTGTGAGGAGATCCGGTTGATCTCCATCATCATCAGCCGGATCAGGTTGGCGCGTTCGGGCACGACCGTGTCGAGCAGCCGCTCGACGGCCATCGAGTAGACCGACTCGTTGAACAGGTTCGACAGGTAGTCGCACCGGGTCACGAAGGCGCTGCCCTGGGTCCAGTTGCGGAACTCGGTGTTCTTCTCGATGCCGGTGTGCAGGTACCCGACCACCACCCGGGCGTCGGTGACCGTCTCGCCTTCGAGTTCGAGCACCAGCCGCAGCACGCCGTGCGTCGAGGGGTGCTGCGGGCCCATGTTGATGACCAGGCGTTCCTCGCCCAGCGGCTCGGCGCCGAGCACCGAGTCCCAGTCGCCGCCCGAGACGTTGTAGATCCGGCCCTCGGTGGTCTCGCGGGACGGGCTGTAGAAATCGGAAGTGGTCACCGGTCCTGCCCTCCACTCCTCATCGGAGCGCTCATCGCGGAAGTGGCTGCGGCGCTGCTCATCGGTAGGCCCGCCGTTCGTCCGGCGGCGGGATGCTCGCGCCGTCCTTGTACTCGGTCACCACGCCGCCGAGCGGGTAATCCTTGCGCTGGGGGTGGCCGTCCCAGTCGTCGGGCATCATGATCCGGGTCAGCGCCGGGTGGCCGTCGAAGATCATCCCGAACAGGTCCCAGGTCTCGCGCTCCTGCCAGTCGGCCGTCGGGTAGACGCCGGTGACCGACGGGATGTGCGGGTCGGCGGTGCTGACCGCGACCTCGAGCCGGATCCGGCGTCGGAAGGTCATCGAGGTCAGGTGGTAGACCGCGTGCAGCCGCTTGCCGTCCATCCCCTCACGAGCCAGGTAGTCCACCCCCGAGACGCTGGACAGCAACTCGAACCGCAGCGCCGGGTCGTCCCGAAACACCTGGCAGACCCGCGCCACGTGCTCGCGCCGCAGGTGCACGGTCAGCTGGCCCCGGTGCAGCACCACCTTCTCGACCGCGGCCTCGTGCTCGGGATAGGCCTCGGCGAAGGCGTCCATCACCTCGTCGAAGTACCCCCCGTACGGGCGCCCGACGGGCAGCTCGATCCACGGCTCGCGCTGCAGACCGGAGAAGCCGGAGGTGTCGCCCGAGCCCATGACCCCGAACATGCCGGGAGTCTGGCGGTCGGCCGGCAGGCTGCCCGAGGCCTGGCCCAGGGCCACCTCGGGGTTGAAGTCCGGGCCGGTGGTCATTTGGCGAACCTCTGGCTGGACGGGATGAGATCGACCTTCTGGCCGGCCAGCCGCTCGGCCCGCTTGGGTCCGAGTGGCTCGTTCTGGATCTTGTGGTGCAGCTTCAGGATCGCGTCGATCAGCATCTCCGGCCGCGGCGGGCAGCCTGGCAGGTACATGTCGACCGGGACGATGTGGTCCACGCCCTGCACGACGGCGTAGTTGTTGAACATGCCGCCCGACGAGGCGCAGACGCCCATCGCGATCACCCAGCGCGGCTCAGCCATCTGGTCATAGATCTGCCGGACGACCGGGGCCATCTTCTGGCTGACCCGGCCGGCCACGATCATCAGGTCCGCCTGCCGCGGCGAGGGCCTGAACACCTCCATGCCGAACCGGGCCGAGTCGAACCGCGGCGCCCCGAAGGTCATCATCTCGATGGCGCAGCAGGCCAGGCCGAAGGTCACCGGCCACAGCGAGGACTTGCGCGTCCAGTTCACCACCGACTCGACGGTGGCCAGCAGCATCCCGTCCGGCAGCTTCTCTTCTAAACCCATGTCAGCGGGCCAATCTCGGGAAGGAAATCGTTTCTCGGTTCATCGTCAGTCCCAATCCAGGCCGCCGCGACGCCAGACGTAGATGTAGGCGATGAACACGGTTGCCAGGAACAGGAAGATCTCGATCAGGCCGAGGAGGCTCAACTCCCGGCTGGCGACGGCGTAGGGGTACAAGAAGATGATCTCGATGTCGAAGATGATGAACAGCATCGCGGTGAGGAAGTACTTGACCGGAAACCGGTTGGGCCCGGACGACATCGGCGCCGGCTCGATCCCGCACTCGTAGAAGGAGTGCTTGGCCTTGTTGTAGCGCTTGGGGCCGGTCACGGTCGCGATGACCACCGAGAAGACCGCGAACCCGAACGCCAGCGCGAAAAGAACCACGATCGGCAGGTATGCCCCCAGCATCGTGACCTGCCTCCCTTCTCACTTGAAGTCGACTCGATTGGGCTCACGGCAGTCTTGACAAGCACTGCCACGGTAGTCGGCTCGGCCGCCCGGCCGCTGGTTAGGCTTACCTAAGCTCTTCATCGAGCGGCCTACCGCAACGGCGGCGTGACCCGGGTCAGCGCCGTGATGATCCGGTCGCTGACGTCGCCGTCGCGCGGGTCGGTCAGATTTGCCAGCAACTTCAGCACAAACCTCATCAGCCCGGGATGCGGCAGGCCGTGCCGGGTGCAGGCCCGCATCACCGCCGGGTTGCCGATCAACTTCACGAAGACGCCGCCGAGGCGGTAGTAGGCGCCCCACTCGGCCGCCATCGCCGCCGGGTAGCTCGCCAGCGCCTTCTCCCGGGCCGGCCCCGGCGGGCGGGCCAGGGCCCGCACGACCGCCTCGGCCGCGAACTTGCCCGACTCCATCGCGTACGGGATGCCCTCGCCGTTGAACGGGTTCACCGACCCGCCGGAGTCACCCACCAGCAGCACGCCGTCGCGGTAGTGCGGTGTCCGGTTGAAGCCCATCGGCAGGCCGGCGCCCTGGGTGGGGCACAGCGCGTTCTGCTCTCGCAGGCCCCATTCGGGCGGGGTGCTGTCCAGCCAGGTGGTCAGCAGCGTGCGGTAGTTGGTCTTCTGGAACCCGGCGGAGGAGTTCAGCACGCCCAGGCCGACGTTGACCGAGCCGTCCCCCATCCCGAAGATCCAGCCGTAGCCGGGCAGCAGCTTGGCGTCGTCGGCGCCGGGCGGGCCGTCCCACAACTCCAGCCAGGACTCCAGGTAGTCATCGTCGGTCCGCGGGCTGGTGTAGTAACGGCGCACCGCCACGCCCATCGGTCGCTTGTCGTTGCGCTGCAGGCCCAGGGCCAGCGCGAACCGTCCGGACACCCCGTCGCAGGCCAGCACGATCGGCGCCCGGTAGCTGCTCTCGGCCCGGTCTGCCCCTGGTCCGCCCTTGGCCAGCACGCCGGTCACCCGGCCCTGCTTGTCCAGGATCGGCGCGGTGACCGAGGTCTGCTCGTGCAGCCGGGCGCCGGCCTTGACGGCCTGGCGCACCAGCAGATGGTCCAGGTCCGCCCGCGGGCGGACCAGGCCGTAGGCGGGGAACGAGGCGAGCTCGGGCCAGTCCAGCTCCAGGCGCATGCCGCCGCCGATCACCCGCAGGCCCTTGTTGTGCAGCCAGCCGGCCTCTTCGCTGACGTCGATGCCCATGTCGATCAGCGCCCGGGTGCCCCGCGGGGTCAGGCCGTCGCCGCAGACCTTCTCCCGGGGGAACGACGTCTTCTCCAGCAGCAGGACGTCGAGCCCCGCCGTGGCCATCCAGTAGGCGGCGGCCGAACCGGACGGCCCGGCGCCCACCACGATCACGTCGGCGTCGTAGTGGCCGTCCTCGGGGGACTCCGAGGTCTCCAGGGGCTGCGAGAGGCCGCCCGGACCGTCGGCGATCGCCGTCATCGAAGTCCCCTCAACTAGTGCCACCGCCGCGCTCGTGAAAACTTTCACGAACCGCTCCATGCCAGTCTAAGCATGGCTCGCGGCGCTCTTCGCGCGCCCGCCCGGCCCGGCCATAACATGTTTGCATGAGCGATGCCGAGGACCGGCTCCCGGCCGGATCAGGCCGGGCTCGCGACCTGGTCGGGCGGCGCCGGCCGCGCAAGGCCGCTGACACCGGCCGGGTTCACCACCTGGGAGCGGCGCCGGCGCTGATGCCGGTGCTCAACAGCGACGGCGCTTGCACCACTGAGACCGCGACCCGGACGGCAGCCGTGCAGCTGGCCTCGCGGACCCGCTGGGAACTGGACCGGCTGGTCGAGGACATCAGCGCCGAGATGGCAGGCGCCTCGGCCGCCCTGGACTTCGAGCTGGCCGGCCGGTTGCGTGACGAGCTGGCCCGGGTGCGCGCCGAACTCGATCGGCGCGGATCGGCCTAAAGCCGCTCGGGGCTCCCGCTCGGGGCTCCCCTGGCACTCGGGCTGATCCGGTCCTAGCGGCTGCCCGTGCGGCTGGCCCGTGGCACCTCAGCGGCTTCCAGCAGCTCGACGGGCCGGTGCCGCACCAGCCTGGTCAGCGCGATCACCGACGTCGAGCGGGCCACTCCCTGGATCTGAGAGACCTCCAGCAGCACCCGCTGCAGGTCCTCGTGCGAGCTGGCGGCCAGCCGGCAGTGCACGTCGCCAGGACCGGTGGTGGCGAAGGCCTCGACCACCGAGGGGATGGCGGCCATCGCGGCGGTCACCTCTTCGAGCCGGCCCTGGGCGATCTCGAGCGTGGCAAAGGCGAGCACCGGAAAGCCGGCGGCCGCCAGGTCGACGTCCGGGCCGTAGCCCGAGACCACGCCGTCGCGCTCCAGGCGCTCCAGGCGGGCCTGGATGGTGGCGCGGGAGACCTGCAGCAGCCGGGACAGCTCCAGGTACCCGGCCCGCGGGGTGTCTCGCAGCGCGGCCAGGATCGACACGTCCAGTGAGTCCAGCTCGCGCCTGCTCACCGCCACCCCTCCGCTCGACGAATGCGCCCCCGGCTACAGATTGCCGCGGGTCTCCTGCTCGCGCTCGATCGCCTCGAACAGGGCCTTGAAGTTGCCCTTGCCGAAGCCCAGTGAGCCGTGCCGCTCGATCAGCTCGAAGAACATCGTCGGACGGTCCCCGACCGGCTTGGTGAAGATCTGCAGCAGGTAGCCGTCCTCGTCCCGGTCGACCAGGATGCCGCGCGACTGCAGCTCCTCGATCGGCACCCGGACGTTGCCGATCCGGGCCCGCAGCTCGGGGTCGGAGTAGTAGGAGTCCGGCGTGGCCAGGAACTCCACCCCCTCCAGCCGCATGGCGTCCACGCTGCGCAGGATGTCGTTGGTGGCCAGCGCCAGGTGCTGCACGCCGGGGCCCTGGTAGAACTCCAGGAACTCGTCGATCTGGCTCTTCTTCTTGGCGATCGCCGGCTCGTTCAGCGGGAACTTGACCCGGTGGTTGCCGTTGGCCACCACCTTCGACATCAGCGCGGAGTAGTCCGTGGCGATGTCGTCGCCGATGAACTCGGCCATGTTCACAAAGCCCATGACCTTGTTGTAGAAGCCGACCCAGTCATCCATCTTGCCCAGCTCGACGTTGCCCACGACGTGGTCCAGGGCCTGGAACATCCGCTTCGGAGCGCCGTCGCGCTTGCGGTAGCCGGAGCTGCGCGGGACGTAGCCGGGCAGGTAGACGCCGGTGTAGCCGGAGCGGTCGATCAGGGTGTGCCGGGTGTTGCCGTAGGCGGCGATGGCCGCGGTGCGGATGACGCCGAACTCGTCGCTGACCTCGTGCGGCTCGGAGAGGATGGTGGCTCCCTGCGCCCGGGCCTGCCGGATGCAGCGGTCGACGTCGGGGACCTCCAGGGCGATGTCGAGTACCCCGTCGCCGTGCGCGCGGTGGTGATCCAGCAGCGGGCTGTCCGGACGCACCCCGCCCGAGATCACGAACCGGCAGGATCCGCTGCGCAGCACGTAGGACTTGTGGTCGCGGTTGCCGGTCTCAGGGCCGGAGTAGGCCACCAGTTCCATGCCGAAGGCGGATTGGTAGAAGTGCGCGGTCTGGGTGGCGTTGCCGACCACGAACACGACCGCGTCCCAGCCGGTGACCGGAAACGGGTCGGTGCTCTCGTCGTAGGGCACCAGGCCGACCAGCTGCTTGAGCTGGTCGAGGTTGAGCTCGGCGTCCCGCTCGTCGGACGTCAGGGTCACATCGGTGGTCGTCATCTTCTCCTCCTGCACGAACGCCAAGGGCAGGCTGGCGCTGGTCGGCCCGCTCATCGCAGGATGCCGTCGTGGTACGTGCTCAGCAAGATGCCTACTCCAAGGTGTCATCGTTGCACATCTTGACAGTAGCGCCAGGTTCGAACCCGCGCAGTTTGCTCAGTTCAGCTTTCTGACAGCCAGCTGAACACCGGGTACCAGACACCGAACGGGTCATCGCTGTAATGCACGCGGCTGCGCCCCGGCGCCTCCCCCACGGCGCCGGCCAGCACCTGCCAGGCAGCCCGGCCGGCGACCAGCAGCTCAGCCGCCAGCACCGGGTCGAGCCCGGCCAGCCCGGCCAGCCGGCCCGACCGCAGGCAGGCCTCGACGGCCTCGTCGAACGGGGCGGCGCGGGGGTCGAGGTAGCCGGGCGCCTTGAGCGTTCGCCGGGCCGAGCCATCGGCCATCACCAGCAGCCCCACCTCATCGTCGCCGCCGGCGCTGTCGGCCAGCGCGCGACCGGTCCGCAGGCAGTCCGCCGGCGGGCTGTCGGCCGCGATCACCAGGTGCTCGACCGACAGCTCGCAGCCGGCCTGGCTCAGCAGCAACCGGCCGACCACGATGCTCAGCGCCTTGTCGTCCTCATCCGGGGCCGCGCCGCCGATCACCACCAGCCGGGCCGGGCCGGCCGCCAGCAGCTCGCCGATCGCGTCCAGGCAGGCGGCCCGCAACTGCTCCACCTCGGCAACCGGGCGCCCGGTGATGCCGCGCAGCAACAGCGGCGGGTTCGGGCAGCCGGCCACCGCGACGATCACGCCAGGCCCCGCACGGCCCGCCGCGGCGGCTGGCTGCCGCGGATGGCGGCGACCATGTCGAGCACCTGCCTGGTCTCGGCCACGTTGTGGGCCCGGAACACCATCGCGCCCTGCCAGGCGCAGATCGCGGTGGCCGCCAGGGTGCCCAGGAGTCGCTGGTCCAGCGGCAGGTCCAGCGCCTCGCCGACGAAGTCCTTGTTCGACAGCGACACCAGCACCGGCCAGCCGGTCGCCACCATCTCGGCCAGCCGCCGGGTCAGCTCCAGCGAGTGCCAGGTGTTCTTGCCGAAGTCATGCCCCGGATCGATCATGACCCGCCGCCGCGAGACCCCCAGCGCGACCGCCCGCTCAGCCAGATCGACCGTGCGGCTCAGCACGTCGGCCAGCACGTCGTCGTAGAAGATCCGGTGCGGCCTGGTCCGGGGTTGCACCCCGCCGGCGTGCGTGCAGACCAGTGCGGCGTCGAACTCGGCCGCCACCTCGGCCAGCCGCGGGTCATAGCCGCCCCAGGCGTCGTTGAGCACGTCCGCCCCGGCCGCGCATACCTCCCGCGCCACCTCATGGCGCCAGGTGTCCACCGAGATGATCACGTCGGGGAACTCGGCGCGCACCCTGGCCACGAAGTCGACCGTGCGCCGGATCTCCTCCGCCGCGTCCACCTCATCGCCGGGCGCCGCTTTCACGCCGCCGATGTCGACGATCTCTGCGCCGGCGGCGACCACCTCGGCCACCCGCTCCAGTGCCTTGTCGAAGGCGTAGGTGGCGCCGCGGTCATAGAACGAGTCCGGTGTCCGGTTCACGATCGCCATGATCAGCAGGGCGTCGGAGTCGAAGCCGCGGCCGGCTAGCTCGAGCATCGGGCCGCCGTCCGGCGCTGCTCGGCAGCTCGGTAGCGCTCGTTGGCCCGGGCCGCCGGGCGCTCCAGCACCGGCACCGGACGGCTGCGCCAGCCCGGGATGGCGCGGTCGAACTGCTGCAGGCTCGGCTCGGCAGCGGCCGGCGGTCCCGTCACCGGCGGTCCTGCCTCCTCCGGCACGCCGGCCCGATCCAGCGGCAGCCGGCGCATCGCCGTTGCCAGGATCTCGGCGGCCATCACTCCCAGATCATGCACGTTCTGGTGCCGGTGCCCGCGCCTGCCCAGGTCGACCTGGGCGATCGCGGCCAAGCCGTGCCTGCGCCAGGTGTCGGTCAGGCTGGCGAACTCGACGCCATAGCCGACCGGGATCGGCAGCGACTCGATCAGCGAGCGCCGGATTGCCCATTCGCCGGCCAGCGGCTGGACGACAGCGGCCAGCTCGGGCCAGTACAGGTTCAGCAACGGCCGGGCCACCAGCTCGGTCACCCGACCACCCTGCGGCGCCGCGTCCGGCGTCGGGACAGCCGGCTCGCCGGGCAGGTCGTCGGCGAGCCGATCGTAGAAGCCTTTGGACAGCAGGGTGTCCGGGTCGGTCAGCAGCGGCCCGAGCAGGCCGGTCACGAAGTGCGGGCCCCACTCGGTGAGGTCGGCGTCGATGAAGACCAGCAGGTCACCGCTGGTGACGAACAGCGACTTCCACAACGCCTCGCCCTTGCCAGGGCTCACCGGGGTGCCGGTGTCGATGTCGCGGGCGGCGAACACCGCCGCGCCGGCGGCCCGGGCCACGGCCGCGGTGTCGTCGGTGGAATCGGAGTCCAGCACCACCAGCTCGTCCACCAGTCCGGCGCCCATCAGCGCCTGGCGAATCTGGCCGACCACGGCCGCGACGGTCGCGGCCTCGTTGCGCGCCGGGATCACCACGCTCACCCGCTGGCCCGACTGCCGCTTTGCCCTGAGCAGGTCGGCGCTGTCGAACTGTGCCGCGTCGAAGGTGTGCGAGTCGAACCATCGCCGCGCGGCGATATCCATTCCGGCACTCCCTTGCTGCTCTGACCAGCCCGACGCTACACAGCGCGGCCGGGAGCAGGTCGGCTCAGCCGGCGGTCGCGAGCCGGTCGGCTCAGCCGGCCGCCGCGAGCCGGTCGGCCAGCCGGGCTGCCACCGCCGCCGGATCGGCGGCCTCGGTCAGCACCCGAACCACCACCACCCGGCGCGCGCCGGCGTCGAGCACCTCATCGAGGTTGGACTCATCGATCCCGCCGATGCCGAACCAGGGCCGGGCCACCTTCTCGGCCGCCAGCGCGGTCACCGGCGGCAGGCCGATGTGCGGGCGTCCCGGCTTGGTGGGAGTCGACCAGATCGGGCCCAGGCAGAAGTAGTCCACCTCGTCCGCCGACGCCGCGGCCCGGGCCTGCTCGGCGCTGTGGCTGCTCATACCGATCAGCACGTCCGGGCCGACGATCCGGCGGGCGGTGACCGGAGCCAGGTCGCGCTGGCCCAGGTGCAGCACGTCCGCGCCGGCGGCGACCGCCAGATCGGCGCGGTCGTTGACCGCCAGCAGCTTGGAATGCCGGCGGCAGGCGTCGGCGACCACCTCTAGCGCAGCCAGCTCGTCGGCCGCATCGAGGTTCTTCTCGCGCAACTGCACGATGTCGACGCCGTTGGCCAGCACCGCGTCGAGAAAGTCGGCCAGGTCGCCGCGGTCGCGCCGGGAGTCGGTGCACAGGTACAACCGGGCGCTCGCCATTCCGGCCAGCGAGGGCTTGGTCATCGCCTGATCCACGTCATTGCCTCATCCAACCATCGCCGGGTGTCGATGACCGCTGGCGGACGCCCTGCCGGAACGCCGACTCCGGCTGGAACCGGCCCGCGGTGCGAATGCGAGCATGTCAGCGTGCCGCTAACCCGACGGTCCGAGGCGATCCCGCCGCAGATCCTGCTCCTGGTCGGAATCGCCTCGGTGCAGTTCGGCGCTGCCTTCGCCGGCACCCTGTTCGCCGAGGCCGGCCCGGCCGGTGTGGTGCTGCTGCGGCTGGCGTTCGCCTCGGTGATCCTGCTGGCCCTGACCCGGCCGCGACTGGCCGGCCGGAGCCGTCGGGACCTGCGGGCGGCGGTAATCTTCGGGTTGGTGCTGGCCGCCATGAACTGGAGTTTCTACGAGTCGCTGGACCGGCTCCCGCTCGGAGCGGCGGTGACGGTCGAGTTCATCGGACCGCTCGGGGTGGCCATCGCCGGCTCGCGCAAACCGCTCGACCTGCTCTGGGTCGCGCTGGCCGGCGGCGGGGTGGCGCTGCTGGCCTTCGGCGGTTCCAACCAGAGCCTGGACCCTGTCGGGCTGCTGCTGGCGGCGCTGGCCGGCGCGTTCTGGGCTGCCTACATCCTGCTGTCCCAGCGGGTCGGCTCGGACTTCGCCGGATTGGACGGCCTGGCTATCGCCCTAACCCTGGGGACGCTGGTGATGATCCCGGCCGGCGTTGCCGACGGCGGCTCGGCGCTGCTGCGTCCCGGTGTGCTGCTCGGCGGCCTCGGGGTGGCGGTGCTGTCCTCGCTGATCCCGTACTCGCTGGAGCTCATCGCCCTGCGCCGGTTGTCAGCGGCCGCCTTCGGGCTGCTGATGAGCGTGGAGCCGGCCTTCGGCGCGCTGGCCGGCATGCTGGTGCTCAGCCAGCAGCCGCAGCTGCGAACCGTCGCGGCAATCGTCATGGTGGTGGTGGCCAGCGCCGGCACCACCATCGAGGCCAGCCGTTCAGCGACCGGCCGAGCAGTCGGCCGGGCAGCCGGGCAAGGGGCAGCCGGTGACGTCCCGACCGGGCCCGACCCGAACGAGCCACGCCCGGGCTGGCCTGACCCGGGCAGGCCTGCTCCGACCGGCCAGCCGACTCCGCTCGGCTAGCCTGGAACGCATGGCGGCGCACCGTGGCGATGCACTCCTGGTCGGCGGTGGCGCGATCGGATTGGCCGCGGCCTACCGGCTGGCGGAGCGGGGCTTCGCGGTGCGGGTGATCGATGCCAGCGGCGGCCGCAATGCCAGCTGGGCCGCCGCCGGCATGCTGGCGCCGGTCAGCGAGGCCGCCTTCGGCGAGCAGGAGCTGACCCGGCTGAGCCTGGCCGCGGTGCCGGCTTTCCAGCGGCTGGCGGCCGAGCTGCAGGATCGCACCGGGCAGCCGGTGGGTGTGCGCACCGAGGGCACCCTGGCGGTGGCGTTCAACGCCGATGACCGGGCGGCGCTGGACCGGTTGACCGACTTTCGCAGCGAGCTCGGCCTGAGCACCGAGCGGCTGAGCGGCGCGGCGGCCCGCGCGCTGGAGCCCTACCTCGCCGCCGGGGTCCGGGGCGGCGTGCTGAGCGCCGATGACCTCTCGGTCGACAACCGGCGCTATCTGGCAGCGCTGCGCGCCGGCGCCGTGGCCGCCGGGGTTCGCTTCGTCACCGCTGAGGTCAGCAGCCTGCTGTGGGACTCCACCGGCAGCCGGGTCAGCGGGGTGCGGACGGTCACCGGAGCCGGGTTGCGCGCCGGCGTGGTGGTGCTCTGCGCCGGCGCCGCGACCGGCGCGCTGCTGCCGGTGCCGGTGCAGCCGGTGAAGGGCCAGATCCTGCGGCTGGCGGTGCCGGACCGGCTAGGCGCCGCCGGGCCGGTGCTGACCCGCACCGTGCGCGGGATCGTGCGTGGCAGCGAGATCTACCTGGTGCCCCGCGCAGGCGGCGAGGTGGTGGTAGGCGCCACCTCCGAGCAGCAGGGCCATGACACCGGCGTGACAGCGGGCGGGGTCTATGAGCTGCTGCGTAACGCCTACGAGCTGCTGCCGATCAGCTCGGAGTTCGACTTCGTCGAGGCCCGGGCGGGATCGCGTCCCGGCACCCCGGACAACGGACCGATCCTCGGCGAGGTCGCGGACGGGCTGGTGCTGGCGACCGGGCACTACCGCAACGGCATTCTGCTGTCGGCACTGACAGCCGACGCGGTGGCCGCCCTGGTCAGCGGCGAGCCGGTCGCGCCGGTGTGGCGTCCGTTCGGCCCCGACCGGTTCGCTGGCCACCGATCCCCGAAGCCGGCCGCGGCCGGCCTGACAAGCTAGGAATCCCCGTGCGGATAACGGTGAACGGCGAGCAGCGCGAGACAGCGGACGAGCTGAGTGTGGCCCAGCTGGTCGGCCAGATCAGTGACCGCGACACCGGAATCGCGGTCGCGCTCAACAGCGAGGTGGTACCGCGCGGCAGCTGGCTTGAGACCGCCGTCCGGCCTGGCGACCGGATCGACGTGGTGACCGCGGTGCAGGGCGGCTGAGAGGCTCTCTGCCAGCGGCGCGTTGTCGCTGCTAGGAATGGGATATCCGCGCTTACGTTAAGTTATGCCATTGCCCGCGCGCCCACGTCTTGAGCGTATGGTCGGTGAAGTGCCGCACCGCTGACCAAGAGTCGTCCTGAAGCGCAGGCGGTGATAAATAGAGGCGATCCAGTTCATCCTCAAGATCATTTAGACTACGACCTGCCTCTACGTTGAGGGCTCTGACAGGCAGACGTGACGCGTCTTCGCTTAGCTTGACGAGCGCACGGGAGAGCCCGAAAAGAGCTGTCCAATCCGGTAGTACCGGCGGTGGTTCTCCTACGAACGCCCGTAACTGTGAATCACGGTCCAAAGAGTAGTAAAGCCGATTCATTGTGGAACGAACGGCCAACACTCCCGCACGCTGAAGAGTCGTGCACTCATCAGCGATGTTGCGCTTGGTGTAGCCACTTGCGGTTGCCAGGGTGGTGACACTGGCTCGCCCCTGTTCGTGGGCAAGGAAGTACCGCAGGATCTCGGTCCGGGCGCTGACGCCAAACATCGCGCGCATCCGTAACCAGATAAGGGAGTCCCGGCTCAATACTGGTGGCGTGGACCGGCCAGTGGTGGCGTATGACCACGCCTGGGACTCGCCCGGCCAACTCGCTCCGCCGTGAGCATTGACTGTCGCGGCAAAGCCTGCGTATGCGTCAACCACATCGGCGGGCTGCGCGCGAAGCAGGTTTCGCAACCGCACCCGGGAGATGTGACGCCAGTTGTGGATGCACCAGTCGAGCGCCTCATCGCGCAGCCGGGCATCCCGTGCGGCGATCAAAGGGGTGACGATGATGAGTGGTTCAGGGTCGACCGCCCATTCGCGGTGAGATCGCCCCCAGCCGGACACCCCTAATTCAGCCCAGGCACCCCAAACGATGTCCAGCTCGAGCGAAGCTGTGGAGCGCTGGATGGGCCTAGCTGTCGGCATCGTCACCGCCTGCAGAACGCAGCACTGACGTGAGGTGGGCCAGAGCAGCTTGCATCTCGGACTCAAAGCCGCTGGACGGGTCATGGCTCTGGCACCAAGTCACTGCGGTCGACAACTCGGACGAGGTGGGAGCCATGGCTTGTAAGTCTTGGAAGTGTTTGCTGCGGGGAC
Organism: Jatrophihabitans sp.; assembly: GCA_036389035.1. Lineage (NCBI taxonomy): Bacteria > Bacillati > Actinomycetota > Actinomycetes > Jatrophihabitantales > Jatrophihabitantaceae > Jatrophihabitans > Jatrophihabitans sp. The sequence goes on along the minus strand of DASVQQ010000007.1, from coordinate 382,981 downwards.
CTTGATCCACTGCGGCGTACAGCTTGAAACAGACCAAGTCAACGCGCGCTGGAATGTAGACATCGAGGCTGCCGTACCGCCGTAGCTCCGTTCGAGCCTCATACCCTTGAGGCAGTCCGAGATCCATCAGGGATGCCGGACCGTTGTTCAGCCAGTCATGCCTCAACTCAAGAACTGCAGCGACATCACGGACCGCCTCTATCAGCGACGGCGGAATCTGCTCGGCTTTAACGAAGCTGCCCTGCGCTGCGAAAGCGATCACATCAAGGTCGGCCGTGGGCCGGTCTATCAGTCCGAGCAGCAGCAGACTACTGCCACCAACGACCAGGATGCCGTGCGACAGTCCGCGGCCTTCAAGGACAGCGCCCAGAGTCTCCAAGGCCTCCTCAAGGTTCTGCAGACCTAACATATCGAGAGTTTAACATGCTCGAATCGAGAACTTTAGATGCGCGGCTGATTATCAGTCTCCGGTGAGCCGGGGAGCGTCGAGCATCCCCTCGTACGGTGAGGACGCCTCGGCCCACCAGCGGCGCGGGATCCGGCCGGCCAGCCGCGAGTCCCGGCCGGCCTGCACCGCCAGCCGCATGGCCCGGGCCATCCGCAGCGGCTGGGCGGCGCGGGTCACTGCCGAGGCGACCAGCACCGCGTCGCAGCCCAGTTCCATCGCCTGGACGGCGTCGGCCGCGCTGCCGATGCCGGCGTCGAGCACCACCGGAACCCCGGCCTGCTCGACGATCAGCGCGATGTTGTGCGGGTTGCCGATGCCCAGGCCCGAGCCGATCGGGGAGCCCCCGGGCATCACCGCCGCACAGCCCAGCGCCTCCAGCCGCCGGGCCAGCACCGGATCGTCATTGGTGTAGGGCAGCACCACGAAGCCGTCGTCCACCAGCTGCTCGCAGGCGGCCAGCAACTCTGGCCCGTCGGGCAGCAGGCTGCGCTCGTCGGCCACCACCTCGACCTTCACCCACTCGGTTTGCAGCGCCTCGCGGGCCAACTTGGCGGTGAGCACCGCCTCGGCCGCCGTCCGGCAGCCGGCCGTGTTCGGCAGCACCCGCACCCGGGCGGCTCGCAGCACGTCCAGCACCGAGCCCGAGGACGCCGCGTCGACCCGGCGCATGGCTACCGTGGTGAGCTCGGTGCCGGATTCGACAAGGATGTCGGCCAGGCCCTCCAGGCTGGGCGCGCCCCCGGTCCCCACGATCAGCCGGGACGAGAATCGCTGACCGGCGATGACAAGGCTGTCGAGGTCGTCCTCAGCCGCCGGCCCGGTCACTGCCGGCTCCCGGTCGCGGCGAGCCGGCGCCGGCTGCCTGATCGAGGGCCGGCGAAGGGCAGCGCCACCAGCACGGCCACCGCGAACGAGGCGATCGAGGCCGACAGCCAGGTATGCCCCAGGGTGTGCAGCCGGGTGCCCGCCGAGGTCCAGAAATCTGACCAGTACGCGATCGAGCCAGGATTGATCAGCTGGTAGCAGACAAAGCCGATGAACCAGGCCAGCAGCATGCCGGGCCGCGTCGGGGCGTCGGAGGAGGTGTCCCAGTTGTGGCCGCGGCTGCGGATCCAGGCCGCGATCAGGGCGCCGGACATCGGGATGAACACCCCGCCGATCAGGTACAGGAAGTTGGCGTAGTCGTCGATGTCAAGGGTGAGGGCCAGCATGGTGATCAACGCGCCGATGCTGACGGTGAGCACCCGGCGATCCAGCGACGGCCTCAGGTTCTGCAGCGAGATCGCGGTGGAGTAGACGTTGGCGAAACTCTGGTCGCACTCCCGGATCACCAGGATCGAGAATGCCAGGATGCCCAGCGGCAGCCCGATGAACAGGTCGAAGATCTTCTCGCCGTCCTGGGCCACCTGCGCCAGCGCGATCAATCCGATCACCAGGCAGGTGATCTGGGTGAGGCCGTAGCCGAGAAAGCCGCCGGCGAAGGCCGAACGCTCGGAACGGGAGTGCCGGGCGTAGTCAGCGCCCAGCGGCACCCACGAGATGGTCAGCGCCATCGCCGAGTCGACGGCCAGCCAGAAGCCCTGCCAGGAGCCGGCCAGCTCCGGCACCGGCTCGCGCAGCAGCCCGATGACCAGGACCACCAGCGCGAACACCACCAGCACCGAGACGTACTTGCGCAGCGCCCGGATCCAGCCCAGCGGCCAGATCGTCAGCGCGGTGGTGGCCGTTCCGGCCAGCACCAGGCACAGCCAGCGCGGCAGGGCGCCGTCGGTCAGCGCCTGCAGGCCGATCGTGATGGTGACCAGCTCGAAGACTGCCCAGCCCAGGCATTGGGCGATGTTGAGCGCGGTCGGCACGAAGGAGGCCTTGGCGCCGAGCAGGCCGCGCAGCAGCACCATGGCCGGCGCGCCGGTCCGGGCGCCCAGCACCAGCGAGCCACCGAGGATCAGCCCGCCCAGCACCGAGCCGACGACGGTGGCGGTCACCGCGGCGGTGAAGCTGAGCGGCTGCACGCCGTAGGGGGCGAGGATGGCGATGGCGCCGCTGAAGCCGAGCAGGCTCACCCCGAGGTTGCCCCAGAAGCCCAGCTGGTCGAACAGGCTCAGGGTGCGGGGGGCGGGCTCGTTGAGGGTGGTGGGCGCCTCGGCGTGGGGCACGGCGGGCGGTAGTTCAGGACGGGTGTCGACAGCCACGGCGGCTACCTCACTCCCTTCGCCGGTACTAACCGGATCAGGTTCGAGCGGTCGGCGGCCGCGCCGGACGCCTTGCGCCGTCCTGCTGTGCCGCCCTCTCAGCCCGTTCGTCGGGCTCCCGCGGGGACTGGCTTAGGTTAGTCCTGTGCAGTCACCTAATTCCAGTGCCGTCCGGGCCCTGACCATCGCCTCCTCGGACTCCGGCGGCGGCGCCGGGATCCAGGCCGACCTGAAGGCGTTCGCGCGCTGCGGGGTGCACGGGATGTCGGTGATCGTGGCGCTGACCGCGCAGAACACCGTGGGGGTGAGCGCGATCCATCAGTGCCCACCCGATTTCATCCAGGCCCAGTTGCAAGCGGTGTTCTCGGATCTGCCGCCGGCGGCGGTGAAGATCGGCATGCTGTTCTCCGAGCCGATCATCACCACGGTGGCCGCGGCGCTGGCCGGCCGTCACCTGCCGGTGGTGCTCGATCCGGTGATGATCGCCTCGTCCGGCGCCCGGCTGCTGGAGCCCGCCGCGGTCCGGGCCCTGCTGGAGTCGCTGTTCGGCCTGGCCACCGTGGTGACCCCGAACCTGATGGAGGCGCAGACCCTGACCGGGCTGGACACCGAAGACCGGCGCGAGCTGACCGAGGCACTGGTGGCCCTGGGCGCCCGGGCGGCGCTGGTCACCGGCGGGCACGGCAGCCGGCCGGTCGACCACTTGCTGGCCGGCGGCCGGCACCTGGAGATACCGGTCAGCAGGCATGACCGCGCCGCGACCCACGGGGCCGGCTGCACGCACTCGGCCGCGCTGGCCGCCTGCCTCGGCCGCGGCGACCCGCTGCCGGTGGCCGCCCGCCGGGCCGCGCTGGTCGCCGGACAGGCCGTCGAGCACGGCCTGGTCGGCCTGGGCGCGGGTGACGGCCCGGTGGACGTCCTGAACATCGCCTCGTTCAGCCCGCCCGAAGCAGGCTGAACCGGTACTCACATCAGTGTCTGATGGAGCCTAGGATGTCGGACGGACTGCTGGATACGCCGCCCCCACCAGCGGCGAGAGCTCCGGGCTGCCAGCCGTCTCGATCGAGAACCGCCAGTCCGAACAGCGAGAAAGTCCACTGCGCAGCGGTCGTTCGATGAGATCCCAGGCCTGGCTGAGCGAGCCGCCGAGCACCAGCAGGTCGGCCCCGAATCGCTCCAGCCATGGCCCGAGCGCCTCGCCCAGCACCGCGAACGCGCCCTGAAGGGCCGCGGCCGCCGCCTGGTCACCGGCACGGGCCAGCTCGCCGATCTCACGGACGTCCACGTCGTCAAGGTCATTCTGCCCGCCGGCGGCGATGTAAGCGGCCCGGATGGCCCGGCCCGACACCCAGTCCTCCAGCGGCCGGCCCGCATGGCTGAGAAGACGCAGCTCGGCCTGGGGCGGCACCGATGAGCCGGTGTCGATGACATTGCCCCGGTCCAGAAAGGCGGAACCCACGCCGGCGCCCAAGGTCACCGCGACGCAGCGGGTGGCGCCCCGAGCGGCGCCGATCAGCCACTCACCGACCAGGAAGGCGCTGGCGTCGTTGCTGAAGTACAGCGAACCCGGCTGGTGGGGCAGCGCCTGGTGCAACGCCGAGCGGACGTCCACGCCGGCCAGCGCCTCGAACGTGCCGACTCCGGTGTAGTGCGCCACACCCCGGACGTAGTCGAACGGCCCCGGCATCGCGATGCCCCAGGCCGCGCCCGGCTCGGCTTCCAAGCCGGCCCCGGCCCGGGCCAGGGCCGCGATCAGTTGCTCGGCGGTGCCCCCGGCCGGCAGCTCGGCGCGGCTCACCCCGCTGACCTGCCATCCCTCGGGCCGGACCCAACCGGCCGTGACGTGGGTGCCGCCGACCTCCAGGGCCGGAATGTCGACCGGCCGCCGGTCGGTCGCTGACGGCCGGCTCACGGCTCGTTCAGGCCCAGCTTCAGCAGCGCGTTCTCCACGACCTCCATCAACGCGGGATGGATCCAGTACTGGCCGCGGGCCAGCTCCGGCACCCGCTGCCCGAAGGACATCGCCTGGATCAGCGGCTGGATCAGGTTGGAGGCCTGGTACCCCATCAGGTGCGCGCCGAGCAGCAGCCCGGTGCCGGGATCGGCGATCAGCTTGCAGATACCGGTGTGGTCCTCCATCGCCCAGCCATAGGCGGTGTCGCCGTAGGCCTGGGTCGCGGTGACGTAGTTCAGCCCGGCCGCCCGCACCTGGTCCTCGGTCCAGCCGACGCTGGCGATCTGCGGGGCGGTGAAGACGGCCGAGGGCACGTACCGGTGGTCGAACTCCCGCAGATCCCGCGGATGGGCCAGGTTGTGGGCGATCACCCTCGCCTCGTGATTGGCCACGTGCTTGAGCTGGAAGTCCGAGGAGACGTCTCCGAGCGCCCACACCCCCTCGACATTCGTCCGGCCGTGGCAGTCCACCTTCACCCGGCCGTCGGACAGGGTCTGGATGCCCGCGGCGGCCAGGCCCAGCCGGTCGGTGTTGGGCACCCGTCCGGTGGCGACCAGCAGGACGTCGGCCTCGGCGCACGAGCCGTCGGTGAAGTCGAGCCGGACGCCGCGCTGGTCGCCGCTGAGCTTGTCGGTCTCGACGCCGAGGTGCAGGTCCCACCGGGTGGCCGCGACCTGGGTGAACCGGTCGGAGATCTCTGAGTCCAGGTGGCGCAGCAACCGGGTGCCGCGGGCCACCACGCTGACCTCGACGCCCAGGGCGGAGAAGACGTGCGCGAATTCGGCGCTGATGTAGCCGCCGCCCAGGATCACCAGCCGCTTCGGCAGCTCGTCCAGCCGCATGATGGTGTCGGAGGTTTCGAACGCCACCCCGGACTGGGTCACCACCTCGGGCACCATCGGCCGGCCGCCGGTGGCGATCACGATCTGCTCGGCGCTGAACTGCTCGCCGGTGCTGACCCGCAGCGACCTGGGCCCGGTGAACACGGCATGGCCGGCGAACACGGTGGTGTTCTCCGACTCGACGCGGTACGCCTGACCGCCGGCCGAGATGGGGTCGATCCGGCCGAACACCCGGTCGCGGAGGTCGCGCCACCGGACGCCTTCGAGGCGGGCGTCGATCCCGAACACGCCGGCATGGCTGACGGTGGCCGCCACCTCGGCGGCGTAGACGAACATCTTGGTCGGGATGCACCCCACGTTCAGGCAGGTGCCGCCGAAGGCGCCGGACTCGATGATCGCTACCCGCTTGCCGTCGAAATCGGGGGTCACCAGGGAGTTGCCGGAGCCCGTTCCGATGATTGCGAGGTCATAGTCGGCCACGGGCGCCAGCCTACGGCGCAAAGGCGCGAATCTCTCATCCCAGGCTGCCGGGGTTCACCGGCGCTGGTTACCATCGCGACCATGCTTGATCACCTATTCCTCCAGGTCGCCGACGTCGAGGCCTCGCTCGCCTTCTACGAGCGGGTGTTCGCCCCCATCGGGATGCGGGAGGTGCTGCGCTTCCCCCATCCCGACGGCTTCGAAGTCGGCCTGGCCGGTCCGGAGGGCAGGCCGGCCTTCTGGCTCAGCCCGGCCGCGGGTCCGGAGACCAGGGAGGTCCACCTCGCCTTCACGGCCGCCGACCGGCACGCCGTGGACGCCGTGCATGAGGCCGCCCTGGCCGCGGGCATCGAGGTGCTGCACGCCCCGCGGGAGTGGCCCGATTACCACCCTGGCTACTACGGCGTCTTCTTGCGTGACCTCGACGGCCACAACGTCGAGGCCGTCCACCACGGCAGCGAGCCGGCCGCTGGATGACGCCGGCCGCTGGGTGACCCTGACCGTTGAATGACGCCGGCCGCCTGAATGACGCCGGGTGACCTAGCCGCCTCGATCAGTCGAATCGCGCTCGCGCAGTAACACGATGAGCTCCTGCTGGGAGTTCACCCGCAGCTTGCGGAACACCGAGGACAGGTGGTTGCGGACCGTGCTCTGGCTGATGAACAGCTGCTTGGCGATCACCGGGACCCGGTCGCCGAGCAGCAGCAGCCGCACCACCTCGATCTCTCGCCGCGAGAGCCGCTCCAACCCGGGAAGCGGCCGGCTGGACTGGCTGGGAGGAGTCAGGTCGACCACCCCTATCGGGACCCGGTCGCCGTGCCTGGATAAAAGGCTTACCGTGCTGTCGGCCACCCGGCCCAGCATCGGCGGGCTGTGGCCGGTGAGCTCCTCCCGTTGCCTCTGCTCGCTGATGTCGGTCACCATGCCGATGGCGCCCATGTAACGACCTGTCTGGTCATACCACGGCGCGCCGGCCACTCGAAGCCAGCGGCGCTGCCCGTCCAGCCTGCGAAAGCTGAACTCGTACAGTTCCCGCACGCCCAGGGCTCGCTGGCGCAGCCGTTGCCGCAGCATCTCCGAGGTCTCCTCGTCGAAGAAGTCCCAGAGGTAGCCGGCCAGCAAGCGCACGTGATCGATCGCCAGCATGTCGGCGATCCGGTAATTCGCCAGCACGACGGCGCCTTCCGGATCAAGGATGCAGACGCCCTCGACCGAGACGTCCACGATCGTTTGCAGCAACTGCTCGCTGGAGGCCAGCGCCGCCGCGGTCTCGTGCTGGTCGGTGATGTCGCGCACGTTGAGAACCATCGCGCCGATCGACACATCGGCCACCAGGTTGCTGATCCGCACCTCGACCCAGCGCCACTTGTTCTCGCCGTTGCGAATCCGCAGCTCCAGCCGGCGGTACTCACCCGCGCCGCTGACCGCGCCCTCCCAGTCCCGGCGCACCGTTGCCAGATCTTCGGGATGCACGTAGTCCCAGCCGGAGTGGCCGATCACCTCGCGCGGCAGGCAGCCGAACATCTGCCACAGCGACGGCCCGGCGTAGCTGATCACCAGGTTGCGGTCGCAGATGATGACCAGGTCGCTGCCCCGTTCGAGCAGTGCCCGAAACGGGCGTTCGGTCATCGCCAGCCGCATCCGACCCTCGGGCAGCTCGATGGGGGTGGTGGATGCCAGGACCTCGTCGACGCCCGAGGCTCCGCTGACCAGCGAGGCGGTCGTCTTCAGTCGCATCCGAACGCCGGTTCTGGTGGTGACCTCGTGCTCGTGCACCCACAGGCCGCTGGTGCCGATGAACAGGAACTCGGTGACGTCCTTGCGCGAAAGTCCCCAGTTCGCCAGCTCCGCGATCGGCCGCCCGATCGCCTCGTCCTCTGTCCAGCCGAACATCGCCGTGGCGCCACCGGACCACAGGGTCACGACGCCCGACAAATTGGTGCCAACGACCGCGACAGGCGCGGCTGGCCGCGGACCCCTGGCGCCGGAGTCAGAGGAATCTGAATCGGAGCCCTGGTAACTCATAGGCCTGGCTGACCGGATGGCCACAGCATGCAAAAACATGCCGAGGGCACTCCAGTTTCTGAGGACAAACGATAACGAGGCATTACAGCTAAGTCTTGACTGTCGGCCGCTATCCAGCCATAGACATAGTGTCACGCCATATCCGATGGTTCGTCCTAGTACTGGATAGACGAGGTCGGTGATAGACGGCTGCAGCGGCTCCAGATCCGCACGCAGCGTAAGGTCAAACCCGATCGACGGCGGGGTTCCGGGGCCGTGGCGAGCCTTGTAGACAGGCTAACTAGGCGCTCACCACCAGACTGTCTGGAATTAGATACCGGCGATGTAGCGAGGCGTCGTAGAGCCTTTGTAGACAGCTAGCCACGCTGGAATGCGCAGAAACGCGATCAGCGCGGCGTAAAGCACTGCTCCAGAAATTGATTGCTGAATTTACGCCCGGGATCACGCAGCGCCAGTAACCGCTCGAAGTCGGCGTAGCGGTCATACAGTCCACGCAGCGCCGGCGTCTGCAGCGTGTAGAGCTTCGCCCAATGCGGCCGGGATTCCAGCGGCGCCAGCTGCCGCTCGATCTCGACCAGCACGGGGACGACCGCCGCGGCATCCGGGATCCAGGTGAAGTGCAACCCCAGGCTGTCGCGCCGGTAGCTCGGGCTCAACCAGAACTCGTCCGCGGCGATGCTGCGCAGCTCGCACACCTGCAGCACCGGCGCCACCCGGTCCGAGATCCGGGCCAGCGCCTGGATCGCCTGCCCGGCCAGGGGGCGCGGCACCAGGTACTCCGACTGCAACTCCTCCCCCCGGCTCGGGATGAACTCCATCCGGAAGTGCGGTAGCCGCTCGTGCCAGGGACCGATCCTGCCGAACTGCTCGGTGCAGTTGTCCCCGGTCATGCCTGGCAGCGGATGCCGGGCCACCGGCGCCGCGGTGGCGCCGAAGAAGACCGGCTCGGCGCCGCCGTCGTCCTCGGCGGTGACCCGGCGCTTGCGCCATACCTGGTACACCGGATCCGGTTGCCAGCCGGTGAACAGGCTGACGCTGTAGGCGCTGGCCAGGATCTGATCGAGGTGCTCCAGCACCTGATCGTGGCCGAGGTTGTCATAGACGTGCTGGCGCATCGAGTAGGCCGGCTCGATGTCGAGCCAGAGCCGGCTGGTGATGCCGAGCGAGCCCAGGCCCACCACGCTGCCGAAGAACTCCGCCGCGGTGTCGCCGGTGCGGCTGAGCACTCGCAGCTCGCCGTCGGGCGTGACCATCTCGACAGCGGCGACCGCCGCCGCCAGGGTGGCGTTCTGGTCGCCCGAGCCATGGGTCGCGGTGGCGCAGGCGCCGGCGACCGAGATGTGCGGCAAGGACCCCAGGTTGTGCAGCGCGAAGCCCTGCCGGTGCAGCTCGCCGGCCAGCTCGCCGTAGCGCAGGCCGGCCGACACCTCGACAAGGCGGTTGGCGCTGTCCACCTCGATCACCGGGGGCAGGCCGGCCAGGGAGATCAGGTCACCGGTGGTGTCGGCGATCCGGTTGAACGAGTGCCCGGTACCCAGCGCCCGGACCCGCCGGCTGCCCGCGACGAGCGTGCGCAGCTCGTCCAGCGAGGACGGCCGGCAGAGCCGGGCTGCCGAGAAGCTGACGTTGCCCGCCCAGTTGCGCACCCGCACCGTCCCCGCTCAGCCGCCGCCGGCCGGCACCGTGATCGCCGTCAGCACCAGGGTGTCAGACGTGCTGAACCGGCCGGTGAAGGTGGTCAGCTCGCGCCCGTTCAGCACCGGCCCGGGCACCTGGAGCACCGCGGTGAAGGCGCCGGCCGCCGGTTCGACGGTGATGCTGGCGCCGTCGAAGTCCAGCCAGCTGCCGGTGAGCGGAAACCACGCCTTGTAGACCGACTCCTTCATGCTGAACAGCACCCGGTCCCAGTGCACCCGCGGCTCGCTGACCGCCAGCTCGGCCAGCCGGCTGAGCTCTTCCGGCCGGGCGATCGCCTCCAGCACGCCGGCGGGCAGCGGCCCGTGCGGCTCGGCGTCGATGCCGATGCTGGCCGCGACCTGATCCGAGGCCACCGCCGCGCCCCGGTAGCCGGCGCAATGGGTCATGCTGCCGACGATGCCGGCCGGCCAGCCCGGCGCCCCGCGCGGGCCGGGCAGGATCGGCGCCGGCGGCACTCCCAGCTCGGCGAGCGCGGCCCGGGCGCAGACCCGGACGGTGGCGAACTCGATCCGCCGCTTGGTCACCGCGCGCTGCAGGACGGCGCGCTCGGCAGGCCACAGCGAGTCCTCGGAGGCATCGGTCGTGGTGTCCACAGCCCGCACCCACGAGGGCAACAGGCCTCCTATCACGCCGGCACGGGCAGGATCTGGCGCGGCCATTGCTTGGGCTGGCTGCGGCCCCGCCACTCGCGCGGGTAGCCCAGTGAGACCTCTTCGAAGCGGGTGCCGTCCTCGAACGTGGTCCGCGGGATGTGCAGATGGCCGTACACCACCGTGGTGGCCGCGTAGCGCTGGTGCCAGTCGGCGGTCAGCTCGGTGCCACACCATTGGGCGAACTCTGGATAGCGCAGCACCAGGGTAGGCAGCCGGGTCAGCGGGAAGTGGTTGATCAGCACGGTGGGGATGTCGGGATCACGCTCGTCCAGGCGTCGCATCGTGTACTCCACCCGCGCGCGGCACCAGGCCTCCCTGCTGGGGTAGGGGTCCGGGTGCAGCAGTTGCTCGTCGGTGCAGACGATGCCGCTCTGGTACGCCACCGCCAGGGCCGCCTCCTGGGTGGCCGCGCCGGGTGGCCGGAAGGTGTAGTCATAGAGCAGGAACAGCGGGGCGACCATGACCGGGCCACCGGCGCCCGTCCAGACCGGGTACGGATCCTCGGGGGTGAGCACCCCGATCTCGCGGCAGAGCCGCACCAGGTGCTGGTAGCGGTAGTCCCCGCGCAGGGTCAGCGGGTCGGACTTGTGCGACCACAGCTCATGGTTGCCCGGCACCCACACCACGGTGGAGAACCGGCTGCGCAGGGTCGCCAGCGTGCTCTGGATCTGCTCGGCGATCTCGCCCACGTCACCCGCCACCACCAACCAGTCCTGCTCGGTGGTCGGCTGCAGGCGGTCCACTATCTTCCGGTTGTCGGCATAGCCCATGTGCAAGTCGCTCACCGCAAGCAGCTTGGCGGTCTCGCTAGTTACCCCTGACACCAGAACAACAGCCCATCTTGTCAGCCGATCGCCCGGGGCGATTCGCGCATTCGATCAGTCTAACGCCGCTGCTCCGCCGCCGGATTTCGAAAGTTGCCACAGTCCGGCGCGTTAAGAATCCATCAAATTCTGCGGACTGGTCCACCCTGGCGCGGGGGTCCACCGGGTTGGCAAAGGGGTGACAGTGTGGCTGGCGCGAGGCTGATCGGTCACCCGCTACTGTCTGGCGGTATCTCCGGCAGGTGAGCCAACCGCCGGCCCAGCGACGTCGAGGGTGGCCATGGCAGGACGATTCTCCCCGAGGGACACCTCGTTCTACGACTTGCTCGCCGAGAGTGGCCGCAACGTCGCGGCCTCGGCGGACGTGCTGGCCGGCCTGTGCGAACCCGACGCCGACCGGGTCAAGATCGCGGCGGACATGCGTGACCTCGAGCATGCCGGTGACGCCGCCACCCACAGCATCATGCGCCAGCTGAACAAGAGCTTCGTGACGCCGTTCGACCGCGAGGACATCTACCGGCTGGCCAGCGCGCTGGACGACGTGGTGGACGCGATGGACGAGGCGACCGACTTCATCGTGCTCGCCGACGTCGGCGAGCTGCCGGCGCTGCTGATGGACCAGATCCGGCTGGTGCGGCTGGCCTCGATCGAGACCGCGCAGGCGATGGCCAGGCTGGCCACCCTGCAGGACCTGGAGCCGTACTGGGTAAGGGTGAACGAGGTCGAGAACGAGGCCGACCAGGTGTATCGCCAGCTGCTGTCCAAGCTGTTCGGCGGCGGCTATGACACCCTGCAGGTGCTCAAGCTGCGCGAGGTCGCCGACCTGCTCGAAGAGGCTGCCGACGCCCTCGAGCACGTCGCGCACGCGGTCGAGACGATCGCGGTGAAGGAGTCGTGACCCAGCCGGCCCGACCGTCCCGCTTCGCAGGGCACGATCGGCGCTGGTGGTCGCCGGCGTGACCATCACCACGCTCGCGGTCGTGATCATCGCCGTCGCACTGGTCTTCGACTACACCAACGGCTTCCACGACGCGGCCAACGCGATCGCGACGGCGGTGTCGACCCGGGCGATGACCCCCCGGATCGCGTTGGCGATGGCCGCGATCATGAACGTGCTGGGTGCCCTGGTGTCGACCAAGGTGGCCGCCACCGTCGGCAAGGGCATCATCGACCCGCCCACCGGCCGGGAGGGGCTGCTCATCGTGATGGCCGGCCTGCTCGGGGCGATCATCTGGAACCTGGGCACCTGGTGGTTCGGCCTGCCGTCCTCGTCCTCGCACGCCCTGATCGGCGGGCTGATCGGCGCGGCGCTGGCGGGCTCGGAAGGCGTCCAGTGGGCCAACATGGTCGACAAGGTGGTCATCCCGATGATCGGCTCACCGCTGACCGGCCTGGTGCTGGGTTACCTGTTCATGGTGTTGCTGCTGTGGGTGTTCCGCCGGTCGAACTACCACCGGACCCACCGCAGGTTCCGCTGGGCACAGGTGTTCAGCTCGGCCGCGATGGCCTTCGGGCACGGCAGCCAGGACGCCCAGAAGACCATGGGCGTGATCGCCATCACCTTGATCGTCTCGGGCCACCTGGGCCAGGACGAGGCCATCCCGTTGTGGGTGATCCTGTCCGCGGCCGGTGCGATCGCGGCGGGCACCTACGCCGGCGGCTGGCGCATCATGCGCACCATGGGTCGGCGGATCTACTCGCTCAACCCGGTCAGCGGCTTCGCGTCCCAGACGGTGGCCAGCGGCGTGCTCTTCACCACCGCCCAGTTCGGCCTGCCGATCTCGACCACGCACGTCATCAGCACCTCGATCATGGGCGCGGGGGCCACCCGGCGGCTGTCGGCGGTCCGGTGGGGGGTGGCCGGCAACATCGTCGGCGCCTGGATCCTGACGATCCCGGCCTCGGCCGGGGTGGCCGCGCTGATGTGGGTGCTGCTGCGCCCGCTCAGCTGAGCCGGGCTCAGGCAGGCAGGATCGCCCAGACCGGGTGGATCTCCAGCCAGCCGGTCTGGGTGTCCAGGACCCAGGGGCCGACGATCGTCACCCGGGACCTCAGCGGCGGCATCGGGATCGGGATCGAGGGCACCACCTCGACTACGAGGCTCCTGGTCGAGCGCTGCAGGTTGACCGCGTTCAGCCACTTCGGATCGACCCCGGTCAGCGAGATGTGCATGTCACCGTCATGCTCGCGTTTGATCAGCGACGCGATTCCGGTGACTGCCACGCAACGCTCCTTGACGGTCAGCCGGTGCGGTGACCAGACCCCCTCCAGCGGAAAGCCGGAGCGGCAGTACTTGGCCAGCTCGGGCGGCACCAGCGCGGGATTGGGCCGGCTGGTGCTCGGGGGCGGCGCTGTGGACGGCGTCGGCTGGGAGGCGTTGGGCGGCGGCGGCGGGATGACCGGGTCCTCGGTGGAGGTGCACCCGATCAGCAACAGAAGTGCCGCTGCAGCCGCCGGGTACCGGACGCGCACGTTCAGGTCCCCCATCTCCACGGCTGCCGCTTCGAAGTCCATCCTAGGAAGCCGCGGCCCCGAGCGCCGTTACTGGCCGTCAGGACCGGACCGGCGCGGGCAGGCAGGCCTGCTCGGCCAGCTCCCAGTCCCCCTCCAGGGCGGCGTCGCGCTGCTCGGTGAGGCCGTCCAGAACGGCGCCCGCGACGTCCCCGGCGGCAGCGATCCGGTCGCGCAGCAACTGGGCGCCGACCAGGGCGACCTTGGTGCCCCGCGCGACCACCGGGTCCAGGTGATAGCCGGCGTCGCCGACCAGGCACCAGCCCGGCCCGCTCATCGGACGGCGATGCATGCGCAGCTTGCCGGCGCCGCCTACCGGGGTGATCCGCCGCCCGAGGGCCACCGCCGGTCCGATGTGCGGGTCCTCGGCGATGATCCGGGCGAACTCCTGCGCCGGGTGCCGGCCGGAGGCGTCCAGCATGGCCTGGTGCATGTCGGTGGAAACGCACCACTGCCGGGGCCCGCACGGGGTCGAGATGGCCACGTTGTCACGTTCGAGGTGGATGTAGCCGCGGTCCGTGGGCAGCGGCAGGTCGGCGAAGTAGGCCAGCATCGCCACCCACGGTGAGGGGATGACCTGGTAGGGCACGGCGCCGACCCGGTCGGCGTTGCGGGACAGCCGGCCGTCGGCCAGCACCAGCAGGTCACAGCTGACCGCGTGCTCGACGCCCTGGTGGCGGACTGTCACCCCGCTCACCCGCCCGCCCCGGGTCACGATGTCGCGGACCCGGCCCGGGCGCAGCACGGTGACGTTGTCGCGGCTCTGGGCCGCCCGCAGCAGCGCCGGGTCGAGCACCTCGCGCGGCACCGTCATCCGGTAGGAGTAGCCGTCCTGCTGCGGGTAGTCCTGCTCGCTGACCTCGTCCTCGAAGCGGAAGGTGTGCCCGTAGGTGCGCGGCGCGCCGCAGGCCAGCACCGTGTCCAGCAGGCCGAGGTCATCCCACAGGATGGCGCCGTCGCGGTCCCAGGTCGACTGCTGCGGCCAGAACGAGGTGGCCTGCGAGGCGTCGACGACCAGCACCTTCTCCGCGTACGGGGCAAGCGCCCAGGCGGCGGTGGCGCCCGCGATCCGGCCGCCGACGACCACGACGCTCCAGTGGCCGGCGATCATGCTGCCGACCTTACGAGGCTCACACCGAAGCTGTCGTCGGCATGCCCAACTCGACCGGGACGGGCGCGGGCGCGGACTCGTCCGGCTGCTCGTGCCAGTTCATCGAGATGAACACCTTCGCGATGTCCTCGCGGGCGAACCGGATCCCCTTCTCGTCGGTGATCAGCTCTCCGTACTGGCAGAACTGGGCCAGGTAGTCCTTGACCCCCTGGTACTCCAGCGCAGTCCACAGCGAGACCCCGGTCCGCTGCTGGAAGACCTCGGCGTCGACTCCTTCGGGGGTGGTCAGCGCGAAGCCGAGCAGGCCGGCCGCCTGGGACTCATCCGAGAGTGGCAGGTCGTAGTCGAATTGGGTGGGATGGGCGATGTAGTCGTGCAGCTTGCCGGCCTTGAAGCCCTTCATCCGCCCGTCGATGACCGAGAACGCGCCGGAGCCGAAGCCGATCCAGTCCAGCTTCATCTGGTAGTACGCCAGGTCGGCCTTGCAGATCGGGGTTCCGAAGTAGGCGAAGGTGTACTCCGGAGATCCGCCCGCGGTGAGGATGTCGCTGGCCAACTGGTAGGCCTTGAGCTGGTTGGCCAGGTCGGTCTTGGCGTTGGCGCGGTCCAGTCGCCGGCGCAGCACGGTGCCCTCGCTGGCCCGGTAGGCATAGATCGAGTAGTGGTTGACCGGCAGGTCGACCGCGTGGCGCATCATCCGCTCCACCTCGGTCAGGTCCTGGTCGGGAAAGCCCACGATCAGGTCGATGTTGATGTTGTCGAAGCCGGCCTTGCGGGCCAGCTCGATGCTCGTCTCGGCCATCTCGGCAGAGTGGGCGCGCCCGATCATCCGCAGCCGGTCGTCCTCGAAGGACTGCACGCCGATGCTGATCCGGTTGAAGCCGAGCCCGCGCAGCAGCGTCAGCTTCTCCAGGGTGAGCGACTCCGGGCTGCTCTCGATGGTGGCCTCGACGACCTCGCCCATCGGAAACGCGTCGGCCATCGCGCCGTAGAGGGTCTCGATCTCTTCGCAGCTCAGGATGCTCGCGGTGCCGCCGCCCCAGTACATCAGCTCCGGCCGGTACCGCTCGTTGAGAGCCGGCGCCTGCTCCGCGATCTGGATCTTCAGCGCGTCCAGGTGGCCCCGGCGGCCCTCTGACTCCGGGCCCAGCCGCAGGTCCCCGATCGGAACCTTGACCACCCAGTCACAGAAGTGGCACTTGGAGTTGCAGAACGGGGTGTTGACGTAGAGCAGCAACGGCGACTTCGCGCCGACTGCAGCGGACATACGCGCTCCTTGGATCCCAGATCGACGCAGGCTCGATGTCAGCCCTGCTTCACCTCAGCAAGTGGATTTGGCCATAGCTTATATGCAAGGTGGCCAGGATCAGCAGGCAAATACCTCGCCTGCGATCCGACCTCTTTGCTGCCATTCGTCCGGGCCGGCCGGGCTGCCCGGCATGCCTACACCACCCGGTGCAGCCAGTTGCCGGTGTCGGGAACCCGGCCGAACTGCACGTCGAGAATGTGCTGGCGGATGGCCAGGGTCTTGCTGCCGGGCTGCCCGTCGCCGACGGTCTGGGCGTACCCGGGGCCCTTGTACCCGAGGATGGGGGTGATGACGGCGGCGGTGCCGGCCGCGAACATCTCGGTGATCGAGCCGTCCGCGCAGCCGGCACGCAGCTCGTCCAGGCGCATCCGCCGCTCCACCGGCTTGAGGTCGTGCTCGGCGGCCAGTTCCAGGACGCTGGCTCGGGTCACGCCCTCCAGGATGGTGCCCAGGCCCGGCGTGACCAGCTCGCCGCCGGCGGTGACCAGGAACAGGTTCATGGTGCCCGACTCCTCTAGGTAGCGATCGGAGTCATCGCTGAGGTAGAGCACCTGCTCGCAGCCGTACTCCTGCGCCTCGACCTGCGGGGCCAGGCTGGCGGCGTAGTTTCCACCGCACTTGGCCGCGCCCGTGCCCCCCTTGGCGGCGCGGGCGTAGTTCTCGCTGACCCAGAGCGTCACGCCGCTGACCCCGGAGCTGAAGTAGGCGCCCGCGGGCGAGGCGATCGCGCCGTAGCTGACCCGCGCGGCCGACCGAACGCCGAGAAAGGCCTCCGATCCGAACATGTACGGACGCAGGTACAGGCTGCGTTCGGTGTCGAAGGGCGGCACCCAGTCCTGATCGGCGCGCACCAGTTCCACGATGCTCTCCAGGAACAGCTCCTCGCTCAGCACCGGCAGGGCCAGCCGCCGCGCCGAGTTGGCGAACCGGCGCGCGTTCAGCTCCGGCCGGAACAGCCAGATGCTGCCGTCGGCGTGCCGGAACGCCTTGAGGCCCTCGAACACCTCCTGCGCGTAGTGCAGCACCGAGGCAGCCGGGTGCAGCGAGTAGGGCGCCAGGGCGGTTATCCCCAGGTCGTGCCAGCCCTCCTCCACGGTCCAGGTGGCCGAGGCCATGTGGTCGGAGAAGTAGCGGCCGAAGCCTGGATCGGCCAGCATCCTGGCCCGCTCGTCCACAGCAACCGGTCGGGCAGTCCGGGTGAGCTCGAAATTCTTGGTCACGTCGCCTCGTTTCGCCGCTCTCAATCTAGGGCGCCGAACCTCGGCGCCGCAGTCGTGGCCACCGCGTTGGTGGCCGCGACCCGCACCCGCGTCGACCGAGCCGGGTCCGGCGCGCCGTCTCGCTGAGGGCCTACCGTCTGGACGGCAGGTGGAGACTAGCTCCGGAGGGGAGGTGGCATGACGAGCCCACTGCTCGAGACCAAGCTCCACGTCCCCCGGCGGCGACGCGATCTGGTGGCGCGTCCCAGGCTGAGCCAGCGCCTGAGCCGTGGGGCGGAGTCGACGCTGACGCTGGTGTCAGCTCCGGCCGGGTTCGGCAAGACAACGCTGCTGACGGAGTGGTTGGCGCAGTGGTCGGCGGCCGCTCCGGCTGATGGGCGCTCGGTGGCGTGGCTCTCCCTCGATCAGCGTGACAACGACCCGGCGTTGTTCTGGACCTACCTCGTCGCCGCGCTGCGGACGGCCGTACCCGGGGTCGGGGCGGGCGCGATGTCGCTGCTGCAGTCGGCCCAGCCGCCGACCGAGGCGGTCCTGGCCAGCCTGCTCAACGACCTGCACGCCGTCGGTTCCGAGATCGTGCTGGTGCTCGACGACTATCACGTCATCGACGCGCGCGCGGTCCAGGACGGGATGGCCTTCCTGCTGGAGCACCTGCCCCCACAGCTGCACCTGATGATCTCCAGCCGGGCTGACCCGGGGTTGGCGCTGGCGCGGTTGCGCGGGCGTGGCGAGCTGGTCGAGGTCCGGGCAGCCGAGCTGCGCTTCACGCCCGAGGAGGCCGCGACCTACCTCAACGAGGCGATGGGACTGGGCCTCACGGCAGCCGATGTCGCGGCGCTGGAGAGCCGCACCGAGGGCTGGATCGTCGCGCTTCAGCTCGCGGCGCTGTCGATGCGGGGTCGCGACGACGTCGCCGGCTTCATCGCGGGATTCGCCGGCGATGACCGCTACATCGTCGACTACCTGGCCGAAGAGGTCTTGCAACGCCAGCCCGAGCAGGTCCGGAGCTTCTTGCTGCAGACCTGCATCCTGAGCCGGCTGAACGGCTCACTGTGCGATGCCGTCACCGGCGGCGGCGGTGACGGCGGCAGGGCCATGCTGGAGGCTCTGGATCGAGCCAACCTGTTCCTGGTCCCGCTGGATGACCGTCGCCGGTGGTACCGCTACCACCACCTGTTCGCCGACGTGCTGCGAGCGCGGCTGCTGGAGTCCCGACCCGATCTCGTCCCTGAGCTGCACCGGCGGGCGATCGACTGGTACGAGCAGCACGGCGAACGAGCCGAGGCGATCTCCCACGCGTTGGCCGGCCAGGACTTCGCGCGAGCGGCCGACCTGATCGAGCTGGCGATCCCGGCGCTGCGCCGGGGCCGGCAGGACGCCACCCTGCGTGGCTGGCTCGAGGCGCTTCCGCAGGAGCTGTTCTCCGTCAGGCCGGTGCTGAGCGTCGGCTATGCCGCCTCGCTCATGGTCAGCGGCGAGCTCGAAGGCGTCGAGGCCCGGCTGCGCGAGGCCGAGCGGTGGCTCGACACCACAGACAGCGGAGCGGGACCGCACGCCCGGCCGGCGGAGATGGTGGTGTTGGACGAGCAGGGGTTTCGCGGCCTGCCCACCGCGATCGCCATGTACCGGGCCGGGCAGGCTCGGATCCGCGGCGAGGTGGCCGCCACCATGGCACATGCCCAGCGGGCCCTGGACCTCAGCCATCCCGACGATCACCTCGGCCGTGGCGGGGCAGCCGCTTTGCTGGCGCTGGCGCACTGGACGAGCGGGGACCTGGAGTCGGCGCACCGGCTGGAGGCCGAGGCGATGGCGAGCCTGGAAAAGGCCGGCTACCTCCCTGACGTGCTCGGCTGCGCCATCGCGCTCGCTGACCTCCAGATCACCCGAGGCCGCCTGGACGAGGCGATGAGCACCTACCAGCGGGGGCTGCGGCTCGCGACCAGCCAGCCCGGACTCGTGCTGAGGGGGGCGGCGGACATGCGGGTGGGCATCAGCGTGCTGCTGTGTGAGCGCGATGACCTCGACGCCGCTAGGCAGCACCTGCAGGCGAGCCTGGAGCTGGGCGAGCATGCCGGCCTACCGCAGAACCAGTATCGCTGGCGGGTCGCGATGGCTCGGATACGGCAAGCCGAAGGGGATCTCGACGGCGCGATCGGCCTGCTCGACGAGGCGGAGCGCGTGTTCAACAGCGACTACTCCCCCGAGGTGCGACCGGTCCCCGCGGCGCGGGCCCGGCTATGGGCCGCGCGGGGCCGGCTGGCCGAGGCACTCGGCTGGGCGCGGGAGCGAGGCCTGTCCGCCGAGGACGAGCTCAGCTACCTGCGCGAGTTCGAGCACATCACCCTGGCCAGGCTGCTGCTGGCCCAGCAGGCGACCGAGCGCGCCGAGCACTCGCCGCACCAGGCGGCCCGGCTCCTGGAGCGCCTGCTGGCATCGGCTGAGCAGGGGCGCCGGGCGGGGAGCGTCCTTGAGATCCTGCTGCTCCAGGCACTGGCCCACCAGGCGCGAGCAGACCTTCCCGCGGCGCTGGCCTGCTTGCGACGCGCGCTGGCGCTGGCTGAGCCGCAGGGCTACGTCCGGATCTTCGCCGACGAGGGGCCGCCGATGGCGTCGGTGTTGAAAGCAGCCGCGAAGCAGGGGATCGCCCCGGCCTACGTCCGTCGACTGCTGGCAGCTTTCCCCCAGGCCCAGGCGGTTTTATCCGTGAATCATGGGCTGATCGAGCCGCTGAGCGAGCGTGAGCTCGACGTGCTCCGGCTGCTCGGCAGCGACCTCGACGGCCCGGACATCGCCCGCCGGCTGTCGGTGTCGGTGAACACCGTGCGGACGCACACCAAGAACATCTACACCAAGCTCGGTGTCAACAACCGCCGGGCAGCGGTCCGCCGGGCGGCGGAACTCGACCTGCTGTCGCGTGCCGAGCGCCCGCGGCGGTGATCAGGCGTTGTCCGCCTTGGCGCGCGGCGCGGCGCGGACGTGCAGGCGCTCGCCTTGCTTGCCGAGCAGGCTGAGGATCTCGATGGGCTGGTCACCCGCGGGTCCGAACCAGTGCGGAAGCCTGGTGTCGAATTCGGCGACTTCGCCGGGGCCCATGATGATGTCGTGGTCGGCCAGCATCAGCCGCATGCGTCCGGCCAGGACGTAGAGCCATTCGTAGCCCTCGTGGCTGCGCAGTTCTGGTTCCTCATGCCCGGGCGGAATGATCACCTTCCAGGCTTGCGGACCACCTGGTTGCCGGGTGAGCGGCACGACGATGCGGCCGTTGCGGTGTCGTGGGGTGAACCGGACCCGGGGGTCGCCGACCTCGGGCGCGCCGACCAGTTCGTCCAGCGGTATGCGGTGGGCCTGGGCGATCGGTAGCAGCAGTTCGAGGCTGGGCTTGCGTTGGCCGGCCTCCAGCCGGGACAGGGTGCTCTTGGAGATTCCGGTCGCGGCGGCCAGCTCAGTGAGGGTGACGCCTCGCTGGGCTCGCGCCCGCTTGAGGCGGGAGCCCACTTCGGCCAGGGCGTTGGTGATCGCCGGCGAGTTCTCCATGGCTCCAGTCCATCAGCAGTTCCCGGAATTGGCAACGAAAGTTGTCAGTTCGGAGCCGGTGCGCGGACTCTCGGCGACGGAGGTGATCGCGATGGACGCGAAGGTCTATGACAAGGCAAAGGTGTATGACAAGGCAAAAGTCAAGGACAAGGCACTGGTCTATGACGGCCGGTCGAAGGTCTATGACGTGGTGGTGGTCGGCGGCGGGGCGGCGGGGTTGAGCGCGGCGCTGGTGCTGGGCCGAGCTCGGCGCCGGGTCGCCGTGGTCGATGCCGGAGCGCCGCGCAACGCCACGGCGGCTCAGCTGCGAGGGTTCCTGTCCCGCGACGGGATGCCGCCGGCCGACCTGCTGGCCGCCGGACGGTCCGAGGTGACCGGCTACGGCGTGGAGCTGGTCGAGGATCAGGTGGTCGGGATCGATGCCGGGTTCTACGTTCGGCTGGCCAGCGGCCGGGTGTTGAAGGCACGGCGGATCCTGGTAGCGACCGGTGTTCGCGACGACCTGCCGGAGATCGCCGGGGCCCGCGAGCGGTGGGCCAAGGACCTGCTGCACTGCCCGTACTGCCACGGGTGGGAGGTCCGCGATCAACCCCTGGGGGTGCTGGGCACCCTGCCCGGCTCGGTGCAACATGCGCTGCTCGTGCGGCAGTGGTCCGAGGACGTGGTGTTCTTCGTCCACACCTATGACCTGCCCGCGGCCGAACGCGTCCAGTTGGAAGCGCGCGGGGTGCGGGTCATCAGCGGCGAGGTCACGCGGCTGGTGGTCCAGGATGACCGGTTGACCGGTGTCGAGCTGGCTGACGGTCGAGTGATCGCGCGGTCGGCGATCTTCCTCCGGCCCGGCAACGCGCCCCATGCCGACGGCCTGCTGACCGGCCTGGGCTGCCGGCTCGACGAGGCCGGCTTCGTCGCTGTCGATGCCACCGGCCGCACCAGCGCCTTCGGCGTCTGGGCCGCCGGCAATGTGGTCGATCCACGGACCCAGCTGATCACCTCGGCCGGCGCCGGGTCGGCCGCGGCGATCGCCATCAACGCAGACCTGGTGCAAGAAGACGTCGAGCGCGCCGTGGCAGGGCAGTACGCCGCCGGCGGCGTGTTCTCCGCCGCGATGGAGGCCCGCGTCAGCCGCCTCGTGCTCGGCGATCGCCGGCACGGGATCTAGTCACATGTCGGTCCTGACTCCCGTGACCGCGCGCTCCACATCGTCGCGGGCGATGCTCGCGCTGATGTCGGCGTGCGTGGTGGTGGTCGTCGCGATGGTCGCCGCGATCAACCTCGCCCTGCCGAAGCTGTCGAGCAGCGACCTGCACCCAAGTTCCACCCAACTGTTGTGGATCGTCGACGCCTACATCGTGGTGTTCGGGTGCCTGCTCATCCCGGCCGGAGCGCTCGGCGACCGGATCGGGCGCAAGGGCGTGCTGCTCACCGGCCTGGTGGTGTTCGCGGTCGGCTGCCTGTTCTCGGCTGCCGCACCGAATGTCGCGGTCCTGCTGACCGGACGGGTGGTGACCGGGCTCGGCGCCGCCCTGGTGATGCCTGCCACCCTGTCACTGCTGCTGCAGGTGACGCCGGCCGAACGCAAGGCCCACGCCATCGCGACCTGGACAGCCGCCACCGGCGCCGCCGGCGCTCTCGGCACCCTCGGCGGCGGGCTGGTCCTGCAATGGCTGCCGTGGCAGGGCCTGTTCCTGGTCATCGGGCCGGTGGCGGCACTGCTGGCCGTCGCGGTGCTGCGAGTCGCGCCGCGCGGTGAACGACATCCCGCCAGCCTCGACCTGATCGGCGCGGCCCTGCTCACTGCCGCCGTCTTCACGCTCCTGTTCGCCATCATCGAAGGCGCTGACCAGGGCTGGAGCTCCGCGCTGGCACTCAGCTCGTTCACCGCCGCGGCCCTGCTGCTCGCCGGGCTTGTGGCGCACGCGCTACGAGCCGCGCAGCCGCTCCTCGATCCGCGGATCTTCGCCATCACAAGGTTGCGGACCGGGGCGATCGGCGTGGCAGCCGTCTTCTTCGGCCTGTTCGCGCTGTTCTTCGTCAACGCCCAATACCTGCAATACGCAAAGGGTTACTCCCCCTTGGCGACCGGCCTTGCCATCCTGCCGCTACCCATCGGAATGCTCGCCGTCAGCCGCCGCAGCGTCGCGATCGCCAGACGTGTCGGCGCCCGCGCTGCCGTCACCGGCGGCATGGTGCTGGTCGCCGCCGGGCTCGCGGCGCTGTCCTTCGTCACCCCCGCGACTGCCTACCTGCCCTACGGCCTGGCGCTGCTGGCAGTCTCAACCGGCATGGGGCTCAGCGTGCCCACCCTGTCCACTGGCATCATGGCCTCGCTCCCGGCAGCCCGCGCCGGAATGGGCTCCGGACTCAACAGCGCTGCCCGCGAAATCGGCAGCGCCCTCGGAGTCGCCGTCGTCGGCGCCGTTCTCACCAGCCACTTCGCCAAGGCCCTGCCGGCGGCCCTGCAGGAACGAGCCGGCTCCACCTCCCAGACCCTCAGCGCGGCCCAGCAGCTCGGAACGACCAGCTTCACCCAAGCCGTCAACGCCTTCACAGACGCCATGGCGGCCGGCTACCGGGTGATCGCCCTGGTCGTGCTGATCGCGGCGGTCCTCGCCGCGCCAGGACTGGGCCGCCGACCGGCCTGATCGGCGGGACGCCGCAGGAAAGATCACCACCTCACTCACCACATGTGGTGATCCCCGCTCACCACATCCGCTCCTACCTTTCGAGCATTCCGACGCCGGCTGAGATCCATCCGGGCAAGGAAGCGAGGAGTAGCGATGAGCCAGACATCGGCCGGCCGTTCTGACCAACCTGTTCGGTACGAGATCCGCGTCCAAGGGCGCCTCGAGTCCCGCTGGGCAGCCTGGTTCGACGGGATGAGCCTGGCCGACGAGGGCGACGGCGTCACCAACATCCATGGGCCGGTGGCCGACCAGGCCGCACTGCACGGCCTGCTGCAACGGCTGCGCGACACCGGCCTGCCGCTGCTCTCGGTGACTCCGGTCGCATCCGACCAGCTCGACCCGCCCACCACCGGGCCCCGATCACCCATCAATCCACGAAGGAGAACGACATGACGATCACCATGCGACCCGCGGCCGGCAAGCGACCGAAGCGAGCCCCGATGGACGCGACGAGGAAGACGGCGTTTCTCGCCGGGGCGCTGTTCCTCATCACCTATCTCGCCTCGATCCCCCCGAAGATCGCCCTGTACCCGCCCCTGCTCGGGCATGCCGACTACATCACCGGCGCGGGCGGTGACACCCCCGCGCTGTGGGGCGCCTTCCTCGAGGTCATCCTGATCATCGCCAACGTCGGCTCCGCGGTCGTGCTGTTCTCCGTCCTCAAGCGGCAACACGAAGGCCTCGCCCTCGCCTTCGTCGGCGCTCGGATCGTCGAATCCGCCTTCATCGCCGTTGGCATCCTCAGCATCCTCTCGCTCGTGACCCTGCGGCAGGACTTCGGCGGCGCGGACGCCGCCGCGTACGAGCCGGTCGCCCAGGCGCTGGTGGCCATCCATGACTGGACGTTCCAGCTCGGCCCCGGCTTCGTCGTCGGCGTGGGCAACGGGCTCATCCTGGGCTACCTGATGTACCGGTCCGGCTTGGTGCCGCGGCGCATGGCCGTGCTGGGGCTCATCGGAGGCACGATGATCTGCCTTTCGGGGACCGCCGTGATATTCGACCTCATCCAGCCCGACTCCCCGGCGCAGCTGATCGCGTCGGTGCC
Organism: Jatrophihabitans sp.; assembly: GCA_036389035.1. Classification (NCBI taxonomy): domain Bacteria; kingdom Bacillati; phylum Actinomycetota; class Actinomycetes; order Jatrophihabitantales; family Jatrophihabitantaceae; genus Jatrophihabitans; species Jatrophihabitans sp. The sequence continues at coordinate 358,448 of DASVQQ010000007.1, read as the reverse complement.
GGAATTTCTCTGGGAACTCTGGTTCGGCATCTACCTCATGGTGAAGGGGTTCAAGCCCTCGGCCATCACGGCGGAGATCAACGCCGAGGCCGCTCAGCCCGTCACGTCCGAGCAAGAGGCCCACTCATGATCACCGTCGAATCGGTCACCCGGAAGTACGGCTCCTTCACCGCGGTCGACGACGTCAGCTTCACGGCGGAGCCGGGCCGGGTGACCGGATTCCTCGGCCCCAACGGCGCCGGCAAGTCGACCACCATGCGGATCATGGTCGGGCTCACCCACGCCAGCTCGGGACGGGTCACCATCTCCGGGCGCAGCTATGTGGACCTGCCCAATCCGGGACGCGAGGTCGGGGTGCTGCTGGACGCCTCCGCCCAGCACGCCGGCCGCACCGGTCGCGAGATCCTGACGATTGCCCAGCGATTCATGGGGATTCCGCAAAGCCGCGTCGAGCAGCTGCTGGACCTGGTGAGCCTGACGCCGGAGGAGGCGTCCCGGCGGGTGCGCGACTACTCGCTGGGCATGCGGCAGCGGCTCGGCATCGCCACCGCCCTGATCGGCGATCCGCAGGTGCTGATCCTCGACGAGCCGGCCAACGGCCTGGACCCGGCCGGCATCCGCTGGATGCGGGGGCTGCTGCGCGACTACGCCGACCGCGGCGGAACCGTCCTGCTGTCCTCGCACCTGCTGCACGAGATCGAGGTGATCGCCGATGACCTGGTGGTGATCGGCAACGGCCGCATCGTCGCCCAGGGGGCCAAGAGCGATCTGCTGCGGTCCGCGGGCTCCCTGGTGCGCACGGCCAGCCGCGAGGTCGTCGCCGGGGCCCTCACCGACTCGGGCGTCACCTTCTCACCCGTCGGTGAGGACGGGTTGCTCGCCCAGGCCGACGCCGAACTCGTCGGCAAGATCGCCTTCGCCGCCGGGGTGCCGGTGATCGAGCTGGGCCCGGCCGGCGGCGCCGGCCTGGAGGAGATGTTCCTCGCGCTCACCGCCGACACCCAGCGCGACACCGCCAGCGCCGCCCTGATCAGCGACAGACACCCCGAAGGAGCAGTGGCATGACCACCACCCTCAGCACCCTGGACATCGCGCCGGCGTCCCCGGCCAGGACTGTTCACCGCCCGATCCCGCTGGGCCGGATCATCACCACCGAGTTGCGCAAGATGTTCGACACCCGGTCCGGGTTCTGGTTGATGGCCAGCATCGCGATCCTGGCGCTGCTCGCCACGGTGGCGGTCATCCTGTTCGCATCCGACAGCGAGATGACCTACGGCACGTTCACGGCCGCGATCGGCATCCCGATGACGCTCGTCCTGCCGATCATCGCGATCCTGTCCGTGACCGGCGAGTGGAGCCAGCGCAGCGGGCTCACCACCTTCACCCTGGTCCCGCACCGCGGCCGGGTCATGCTGGCCAAGGCGATCGCGTGCGTCGGCGTCGCCGTCGTGTCCATTCCGCTGGCCTTCGGGATCGGCGCCCTCGGCAACCTGGCCGGAACGGCGATCACCGGCGTCGACCCGGTCTGGGACCTGACCGTCGTCGACCTGCTCACCATCGTCCTGGCCAACGTGCTCGGCCTGCTGGTCGGCTTCATGCTCGGCGTGCTGATCCGCAGCTCGGCCGGGGCGCTGGTGGCCTACTTCCTCTACGCGTTCCTGCTGCCGTCGCTGGCCCTGCTGCTGGCCTCCTCGCAGGACTGGTTCGTCGACCTGCAGCCCTGGGTCGACTTCGACCACGCCCAAGGCGCCCTGCTCGAAGGCGCCCTGACCGCCCAGCAGTGGGCTCACCTCGGTGTCACCGGAATGATCTGGCTGGTCATCCCCTTGACGGTCGGGCTTCGATCCGTCACGCGGGCAGAGGTCAAGTAGGGCCGCGTCGCGTCGGCGTCGGCGTCGCGTCGGCGTCGACGTCGGCGTCGCGTCGGCTTCGGCTTCGGCTTCGGCTTCGGCGCCTAGGCTGACGCCATGACTGACAGCGACCCTCCCTGGGAACCGCCGCTGGCCGGCACCGAGGCCGAGCACCTGGTCGGCGCGCTGGACCGGTTGCGCTGGACCTTCCGCTGGAAGGCCGACGGCCTGGACTCGGCGGGACTGCAGGTCCGGATCGGGGCCTCGTCGCTGACCCTGGGTGGCCTGCTCAGCACCTGGCACGCGTGGACGCGCAATGCTTCAGCGCCAAGCTCAGCGGCGAGCCGCTCGGCCCGCCGTGGGACGCCGGGGACTGGGACAGCGACCCGGACTGGGATTTCAACTCGGCCGCCCAGGACACCCCCGAACAGCTCTACGCGCTCTGGGAGAGCACCACCGAACGGTCCAGGGCCAGGCTTGAGGCGGCATTGGCCGACGGCGGGCTGGACCAGCTGGTCCACCTGTCCTCGCTCGTCGGCCGGCCCGTCAGCCTGCGGCGCATCGTGTGCGACCTGATCGAGGAGTACGGCCGGCACACCGGCCAGGCCGACCTGCTGCGCGAGGCGGTGGACGGCCTGGTCGGTGAGGACCCGCCGGCTGACTGGCGCCCCCGAGGGGCGTCGAGCTAGCGCCCACCAGCAGCGCCGGCGGCTGCTGGTCAGGGTTGCGACTGCTAATCGCGGTCGCGGCCGCGCAGGATGTTCAGGAACTTCGAGCCATATCCGGGGCCCTGGGCGTTCTCGTACTGGTAGGCGGAGTCCGATTCGATGTCATCGATCCGCTTGGCCAGCCGGTACATCAGGAACACCACGAGCACCACCCCGAGCAGCATCAGCCACCAGAACACGGGCTGCCCTCCTCTCGCTGGGTGTCGAGTTCAGTATGCCTCGCGATCGGATCCGGCGACGCCGGTCTCGCCCGTGACTTGGGATCCGCGCCGGGTCTCGTCCATCTCAAATAGATTGAACGGCCCGGCCGGTCCGGTCCGGTCCCGAGGCTTGGCTCAGGACCGGACCGCCGGGCCGATCGGCACCTACGGCTTGGTGAGCATGCAGCCGGTCTTGTTCAGGTCGATCGCGTTGGTCGTGGTCAGGCAGGTGTTGAACCAGTAGGTCTGCTGGCCGTAGTTCTGCCCCTGGGTGAAGGTGGTGCTGCCGTCGGAGTTGACCTCGCACGGGTTGTTCAGCGTGCAGGCGACGCCGTCCTCGTTGGTGGTGTTGTTGACGCCGACGAGTTCCAGGCTGGTGTCATCGACGATCGGCGAGCCGGACGTGCCGCCGATGGTCTGGCAACTGGAGTCCGGGTACTGGTAGCGGATCGAGTCATGCCAGGTCCACTGGCCCTCGCGCAGCGTCGGAACGAACCCGTTGATGCTGCAGGAGTAGGTGGTCTTCCAGTACCCGGACGGGATCGAGATCGCGCGCCCGGCGACCGGGTGGGTGGCGGAGATGGTCAGCGCGGAGAGCCCGGTGGTGCTCCTCAGCTGGGCGAAGGTCCTGGTCAGCCGGTACAGGGCGACGTCGGTGCCGGTCATGGTGGCGTAGAGCAACAGATCCGCGCGCAGCGTGGCTACGGCCCGGCCACTGGCGTCGAGCAGCTTGCCGCTGCGGGAGCTGGCCCGGTTGACCAGCACCGTGCCCGCGCTGAGGAAACCGCCCTCATAGCAGTGGCCGTTGGTGAGCATCATCGCCCGGTCGGTGTCCTTGGACGACGGGTAGCGCGCCAGGCTGGCCGAGCAGTTGTTCAGCGCGATCGTGGAAGCGAGGCCGGCAGCCTGCAACTGCGGGACGACCTGGCTGGAGCTGGCGGCGGCAGGGGCGCCGGCCGGGGCCGGGGCCGCGGTGGCGGTCGAGACGGTGAGAACGGTGCCCGCGATCGCGGTGGCAGCGGCAACCAGCAGCCGGAATGAGCGCCGGCTCGCGCTGAAGGAAAAGGTCATGTATTTACTCCGAGGTGAAATGCGGGTGGGTTCAGCTAGCTAACCGGGCAAACCGCTACCGGTCAAGGAGTGCGATCCCGCGACTCGTACGCGTACCGCTCGTAGTAGCTGTTACCGAGCGAAAGCTATATGGATAATTCGGATTTATGGTACTAATGCTAAGAGATAACAAGTCGTCGCGCCGGCGGGGCCTCACTGGGATGAGCGCACCCCGACGTCACTGCCACGCTTGGAGATCGCCATGTCACCGGCTGCCGCCGCCACGCCAGAACGGTTAGTGGAAACCGTCTCATCGCCCTCGAGATCGGCCGGCACTCGTCGACTGCTGATGTGCCGGCCGCGGTTCTTCGGCGTGCACTACTCCATCAACCCCTGGATGGATCCGACCCAGCCGACCGACGCCTGCCGTGCCATCGCTCAGTGGACCGTGCTGCGCGAGCTGTACCGCAGCCTCGGGCACACTGTCGAAGAGATCGAGCCGATCCCCGGACTGCCGGACATGGTGTTCGCAGCCAACGGCGCGACGGTCGTGGATGGTCGGGTGCTAGGCGCCCGGTTCCGCCACCTGCAGCGCACCGCCGAAGGCCCGGCGTACCTGCAGTGGTTCGCCGACAACGGCTACGACGACATCTGCTGGCCCGAGCACATCAACGAGGGCGAAGGCGATTTCCTTGTCGCGGGCAGGCAGATCCTCAGCCGCCATGACGTCCTGCGCACCACTTTCGGCACTGTGGGCGACGAACTCGTCCCTCGGGTCGCGGACCCGACGGCGTTCGAGCTCGCGACCAGCGACGTGTCAGCCTGGCCGGCGGCTGAGCAGCGTGGGATGGAATTGATCCGGCAGGATGAGTCGCTGCCCTTCGACCTCGGCGAGGGGCCGGTGTTCCGGGTCCGCCTTGTCCGGCTGGGCAAGGACGATCACATCCTGACCTTCGTCTTCCATCACATCATCGTCGACGCCTGGTCCTTCGACGTGCTGGCGAACGAACTGTCCGCACTGTACGAGGCGTACGCGGCCGGCCGACCCAGTCCGTTGCCCGCGTTGCCGATCCGCTATTCCGACTACGCCGCCGCCCAGCACCGGCACTTGCTGGAGGGAGTCTTCGATCGAGGGGTCGACCACTGGCGGGAGTACCTTGCGGGCACACCGGAGGAGGTGGGACTGCCGACCGATCGTCCCCGGCCGGCGGTAGCCAGCCACCGGGGTGGCCTGGTAGAGCTCGCTGTCCCCGCCGAGGTCGCGGATCGGCTACGCCAGCTGAGCTGGGATCGTGGCGCAACACTGTTCATGACGTTGACCGCGGCTCTGCACATCCTGATCCATCGACTCAGTGACTCCGCCGACATCTGCACCGGCTACTTCTCCAGCAATCGCAGTATCCAGACCGAGCCGCTGATCGGCCTGTTCTTGAACACGCTGTTCTCGCGTACCCGGGTGCGACCGGAGAACACGTGCGAGGACCTGATCATGTCGGTCCGAGGGTCGATGCTCGCCGCCGATGCCTACCGGGAGTTGCCCTTCGACAAGGTAGTCGCGGAATTCGCCCCCTCACGTTCGCTGGCACGGCACCCGATCTTCCAGATTGCGATCAGCCAGCTGACTGGACCCGGCGGCCAGGAGAACAGCGCTCTCTTGCCCGGCATCCACGCTTATCGACTCGGCGCGTGGGGTGATGCCACGGCAAAGTTCGATCTCACGCTGCACGTGGCCGATAGCGGTCCCAGGGGCGAGATCACGACTCAGTGGGAGTACGCCACCGATCTGTTCGATCACGCCACCGTGGAGCGTTTCGCCGGCTATTACCGCACGTTGCTGCAGGCCATTGCCGACGATGTCGAGCAGCGAGTCGTGGACCTGCCGCTCCTCAGCCCGAGCGAAGCGACCGCGCTGACCGGCGCCGGCCCCATTCCGATTCTGGAGTCCGGGACGCTGTCGGATGCCTTCGATCGGCAGGCGACACGCACGCCGGATCGGGTCGCTGTCAGCGCCCCGGATGGCGAGCTGACCTACCGCGAACTCGCCACCCGGGCCTACCGCCTGGCGCACTTACTGCGCGAGCGTGGAGCCGGGCCAGAAACGCGGGTGGCTCTGGTGCTGCCGAGGACGTCGGACTTCGTCGTCGCCATCCTGGCCGTGCTCAGCGCCGGGGCGGCGTACGTCCCGATCGACCCCGATTATCCGAAGCAACGGATCGCCGCCACAATCGCAGATGCCGCACCGGTCGTCGTCGTCACGACCCAGGAGCATGCCCACCATGCCGCGGCCCCGATCCTGCTCGATGATCATGACTTCGAGGCCGCGCTGGCCCGCTATCCGGACACGCCGCCGACCGTGTCAGTACTGGTCGACAATGCCGCCTACGTCATCTACACCTCGGGGTCGACCGGCCGCCCGAAGGGTGTCGTGGTGACGCATCGCAACGTCACGCGGCTGTTCACCGCGGCACGCCAGCGGTTCCGGTTCGGAGCGGAGGACGTCTGGACGCTGTTCCACTCCTTCGCCTTCGACTTCTCGGTGTGGGAACTGTGGGGCGCCTTGTCGCACGGCGGTCGGGTCGTCGTGCTACCGGCCACGGCGACCCGGTCCAGGCGGGAGCTGCACACCTTGCTGGCCCGCGAGCACGTCACCGTGCTGAGCATGACGCCTTCGGCGTTCCTCCAACTGGCGCTACCCAGCCAGGAGTTCGACGAGGCGGACGAGCCTGAGTGGGATGCCGGCCTGCGCTATGTCGTCTTCGGCGGCGAGGCACTCGATTCCGGTCGCCTGGCGCCCTGGTTCCAGCGCCACCGTGCGGCCGGGCCGGACCTCATCAACATGTACGGCATCACCGAGACGACGGTCCATGTCACCTTCGAGCACATCCGGCCGATCGCGGTGACCGAGCCGGGGAGCGTTATCGGCTCGGCATTGGAGGACCTGCGAACCTACGTCCTGGACGACGAGCTGCGTCCGGTGCCGGTCGGGGTCGTCGGTGAGCTGTATGTAGCGGGCGCCGGCCTCGCGCGGGGGTATTGGGGTCAGGCCGGACTGACCGCGCAACGGTTCCTGCCCGACCCGTTCACCGGACACGGCCAACGCATGTACCGATCCGGAGACCTGGTCCGCTGGCGCGCCGACGCAGCCCTGGAATTCATCGGACGAGCCGACTTCCAAATCAAAATACGAGGATTCCGCATCGAACCCGGCGAGGTCGAAGCCGCCCTACGCCGCCACCCCAGCATCGCCGACACCGCCGTCACCGCACGCGAAGACACCCCCGGCGACCAACGACTCATCGCCTACCTCGTGCTCAAAGACGGACACACCTTCCAATCAGAACCCCTGCGCCAACACCTCGCCACCACCCTGCCCGCCCACATGAGACCCAACATCTACCTCCCCCTAACCCGACTACCACTCACCGCAAACGGCAAACTCGACCGCACAGCACTACCAGCCCCCACCCCCCAACCAGACAACCCCACCACCAGGCAACCACCGGCCACCCCCACCGAACGAACCCTGGCCGCCATCTGGACCGACCTCCTCAAAACCCCCCACATCAACCGGGACGACTCCTTCTTCACCCTCGGCGGCCACTCCCTCCTCGCCACCCTCGTCATCGCCCGCATCGAACAACACTTCGCCACCACCATCCCCCTCGCCCAGTTCTACGCCCAACCCACCCTCACCCACCTCGCCCACCTCATCGACACCAACCACACCCCCACCACCCACACGGACCGGTTGATCGTGGATGGCCTGTTGCGCGAGGCACATCGGCGTGGCGTCCGAGTAAGCGTCGAGGACGGCGAGCTGTGTTACCAGGCCGAGCGCGGCCCGGTGGACCAGCGGCCGGTCCGCGTGCTGGAGCGTTACCGGAAGGAGGTGATCCAGCGCCTGTCCGAAGGCGGCCTGGTGCCCTCACTCGAGTCCATCGCACGACCACGGTCCGCCTGGCTGAGCCCGCTCGGGCAGAGCGCGAATGCCGAGGCGGTGCTTTATCTGATCCCGGCGGCCGGGTCGGGTCCGCGTACCTACAGCCGGTGGGCGACTGTCGTCCCTGAGCAACTGGAGGTGCACTGCCTGCGTCCGCCAGGACGCGAGGAGCGTTTCGACGAGCCCAGCTACGTCGAAGTAGGACCGCTGGCTGACCGCATCGCCGACGAGGTGCTCAGCCATCTTGCCGACCGAGACGTGCCGTTCGCGCTGTTCGGCCACAGCGCCGGTGGTCTGATCGCCTACCGGGTGGCCCGGCGGATCGACGATCCGCGGTTGCGGCTGGTGGCGGTGGCTGGCACCCCGCCACCGGACCTGTCCGGGGCGCAGGAAGACGTGAGCGATGAGGAATTGCTCGAGGCGTTGCGCGCGTGGGGCGCCACTCCCGAGGAGCTGATCGGCGATGCCGACGCGATGGCAGCGTTCCTGCCCCGGTTGCGGGCCGACCTGGCGGTGGTCACCTCGTGCCACCAGCCCTGGGCCGAGTCGGACCGGCTCGACGTGCCGATGATCGCGTTCGAAGGCAGTGCGGACGAATCGGCGAGCCCTGGCGACGCGGCGGCTTGGGCACGTTGGACGAGGCGGGAGTTCACCAGGCACACGATCACCGGTGGTCACTACTTCCCGGTCACCGCCGGCCGCCGGGTTCTCGACGACCTGACCGTCGCGCTGGGCCTGCGACCTGCCCGAACCGACGCCCAGGAGGTGTCATGCCAGGACAGCCAGACGGCCTAGAGAGCCGGATGACCGATGACGAATCGTATGCGCAGGGCGCGCCGTACGAGTTGTGGCGCACCCTGCGCCGCACCCGCCCGGTGTCCTGGCAGCAGACATCCGAGGGTCAGGGCCACTGGGCGGTGGTCACGCATTCGCTGGGCGCTCGGGTGCTAAGGGAGTGGCAGTCGTTCACGGTCACCCGGGGCACGTTTTTGCGACCTGATCTCACGCTCCCGTTTCCAGGTTCCGGAAAGATGCCGGCGCTTACTGATCCGCCTCGGCACACCGTGCTGCGCCGGGCGGCGGCCGGGCTGTTCACCCCCCGGGCGACGGCCGCGTTCGAGGAGCGCGCACGCGAGGTGGTCGCACCACTGGTGCGGGCAGCGGTCGGCGCCGGGGAATGCGAGTTCATTCGCGACATCGCCGGCCGGGTGCCGCTGGCAATCTCCGGCGATCTGTTGGGGATCAGCGCCGATGAGGCCGCCACGATGTCACAGATCGCCGATCGGCTTGAACACTACGTGAGTGACGTGGACTCCCCCGTCGCCCAGGGCTCCCATGTCGAGCTGCTGATGTATTACGACGACCTGCTCGCGCAGCGCCGCCACGCGCCTGGCAAGGACCTGGTGTCGACGCTGCTGGCCGCACAGGCAGCCGGCGCCGAGATCAGCGACGAAGAGATCGTGCTGATCTGCGACAACGTGATCGCGGCGGCTAGCGACACCACCAAATACGCCGCCGGCAATGCGATCGTGACGCTGCTGGAGCAGCCGGACAGCCTGGCGCAGTTGCGGACGGGCAGCGTGGACATCGCCGACGCGGTGGAGGAGCTTGTCCGCTGGGACCCGCCGTTGAACTACCTGCTGCGGACCGCCGTCACCGATGTCGAATTGGCCGGCGCCATGGTCCGCAGCGGAGAGGCGCTTACCGTCTGGATTCCCTCGGCGAACCGGGACGAGACCGTGTTCGACGACCCGGACACCCTGCGACTGGACCGCCGGCCCAACCCGCACCTGGGTTACGGGGTGGGCGTGCACCATTGCCTCGGTGCGCCGATGGCACGGCTGATACTGCGGGCGCTGCTGACCGAGCTCATGGTCAGCGTGGGCGACTTCCGCCTGGCCGGCCCCACGCGGCGGCTCGCCTCGTGCGTGTTCGGCGGCTATACCGAGGTGCCGCTGACCCTGCGCGCAGCTAGCCCACCGTCACATTTTTCCTGAGCCAGTCGAGCAACGGCCGCAGCTGCTCGCAGCTGCGGTGGACCGGATCGACGTCGACCAGCGAAACGTCGGCTTCCAGCTCGCGCGCCGCGATAAGTGAACGGTGCCTGAGCAGGTCGGCCCTGGGATGATCGGGCCGGATACCGCGCGGCACTCGACGCAGCGTGTCGCCGAGGACCTCATAGCCCTGTGCGGTGAGTGAGCAGAGCAGTTCCTGAAGGTGGCCGCCGCTGCTCTGCTCAGCCACGGCGGAGCGGTACCGCGCGATCTGCTCAGGATCGGCATACCACCAGGCCGCTTGAACACGCAGGCCATCGAGGTTGAACCGGAAGCCGATCTCGATGTTGCGGCCGACCCGGACGATGGCGCACTGGTTCTGCCACCAGTAGGCCGTACTGGCATAGCGCCACACCGAAAAGTCCTGGTAAAAGGGATCAGTGTCCGCCAGGTCGTTGAGCAGGTCGATCATCGGCTTCCGCACCCGCTCTTCCCGGCCACGCCGGACGCTTTCTCGCGTCTGCGTAGACGGTTCGCCCTCTAGTTGGAGCAGGACGTCGTAGGCCTGCTCAGGCCATCCGCGGAACCGCCTCATTGCCGGAGCCTAACCAACGTCGGCACCCGGCGCGGTGCTGTTAGCTGCCGTGGCTACGCCAGGCTTCTCGGAGCCGCCTTAGGGAATCGAACCCTAGACCTTCTCATTACGAGTGAGACGCTCTGCCGACTGAGCTAAGGCGGCGCACGGCGAACCGCGACCGCTGAAGTCTATCCGGTCGGCACTGCCGGGACGAATCAGGCGCCTTGCCGACCACACCCTGAGGGCCGGTCGAAGTACCCACCGGATGAACGCAGCCAGCGGGCCGGCATGCGGCACACTCGCTAGGCATGAACTGGGGTGACGTTCCGGCCTGGCTGGCGATCGCGGTGTCGCTGGCCGCCCTCGGCCGATCGTGGCAGGCCGAACGCAGAGCACGCGAGGCGACCGCGGGGGCGGCGAGTCTCGAAGTCTCCCTGCAACGCATCGCCGATGCGCTGGATCGCTCCCGCGTCAACGCCCCGCCGTCGCAGGGCAGCGCGACCGGCTCTCTCGAGGTGCGGGGCTCGGCCAGTGACTCAGCACCGCCGCTGCCCGAGTTCAGCGCCGAGTTCGTGTCCGGGCACAGCTACCGGTTGCGCAACGTCAGCACGGTGCGGGCAACCGGCGTGACGGTGACGCTCGAGCAGTTTCCCCAAGGGATGGCCCGGAACCTGCCGGCTGAGGTCGAGCTGCCCCCGTTGGCTTCAGCCGGCCCGTTTCTGATCATCGGTAGCTGGCAATCCCCCGCGCCGACAGATGTGCTCGTGACATGTGACCAGTTGTCCGACCCTGTTCGGGTGCCACTGCCGCCTCGCGGCTAGCTCACGCCCAACCTCAGCACAGTCGAATGTCGGCGATCTGATCGCCGATCGTGGTGATGTGACTGCCCAGCAGTGACTTCCAGTGCACGCGGTACGAGCCGCTGTAGAACACGGCACCGAGCTGGTACTTATTTTCCTGGCAGTACGTCGGGCGCTGGATGGTGATGAGCAGCCGGATCGTCGTGTGGGCAGGTATGACTGCCGGGAAGTCGCGCCAGGGCGCGCTGCTTCCACTGACAGGGCCGCCCGGCACGGTGTGAAGTTCTGACCAACGGACCTTGGTCACCACATCGTCGGTGTCGATCGACGTGACCTTGACCGAGTGCGAACCGGCGTTGTCCAAAGAGGCCAGAAGCTGGGCTGTCGCGTCAGGCCCACCCGTTAGGCGAGGAGATGAAGCATCCGGTTCCATGACGAGGTTCTGCGCCGAGTAGATCCCGCCGAAAGGACCACTCCGGATCGGCCCGTATTTGCCGTCCAGGTGATGCCACGTGATGATCGCCGCCAGCGCAACGAGCATGAACACCGCAACCGCTGCTATCACGGTTCTACGCCGCCGAAGCCGGGCGCTGCCCGAAGGCGTGGAGGTGTCGGTGACCTCGAACGTAGTGCTCATCGCTCCTCCACCACCCAGGACGTCAGCGGTCGGCCGCACACGCAGGTCGGCATGATCGGGAGCCAATCCTATGCAGAAAGCAACCTCTGCGGAGAAAAACGGTTGAATGCCCTGCTTGCTGGCCTTCTATACGGTTGGCCTGCTACGGAGCTGTGTCCTCGGTCGAGGCACCCGGCAGCGGGTGGGCCGAGAGCGCGCCGCCGCCCGAGAGCGCGCCGCCACCCGAGAGCGCGCCGCCACCTGAGAGCGCGCCGCCACCCGAGAGCGCACCTCCGCCGGAAAGCGCGCCGCCGCCCGAGAGCGCACCGGCCGCGGGCAGGCTGCCGGCCGGGCTGGCGACCGCCGAACCCACCGTGCCGTCACCGTAGGCCTGGTCGTGAGCCTTGCGCGAGGAGCACACCGAGGCCATCGCGCAACTGGTCCGGCGGCCGTCGGCGTTCATCCGGAGCACCACCGAGTCGGTCGGCACCGAATGCCCGACCACGGTGGCCTCGCCGTCCGGGGTGGACACGCACGAGCCGACCGCCGGCGCCTTCTCGGCGAAGTCCTGGTACAGCGGGTGCTCGAACTTCAGGCAGCACATCAACCGCCCGCACGCTCCGGAGATCCGCAGCGGGTTCAGCGGCAACTCCTGGTCCTTGGCCATCCGCACCGACACCGGCTCGAAGTCGACCAGGAACGTCGAGCAGCACAGGTCCCGGCCGCAATTTCCGACGCCGCCCATCACCCGGGCCTCATCGCGCGCCGAGAGCTGGCGCAGCTCGACCCGGCCCCGCAAGGTGGCGCCGAGGTCGCGCACCAGCGAGCGGAAGTCGACGCGGTGCGGGGCGGAGAAGTAGATCACCGTGCGGTTGTCGGCCAGCACGTGGTCGATCCCGACGATCTTCATCGGCAGGCCATGGTCGCGGATCAGCCGCTTGGCAGCCACCCGCGCCTCAGCCCGCTTCTTGCGGCCGGCGGCCAGCGCGTCGAGGTGCTCCGGACCGGCCAGTCCGGCCAACTGCGGCAAACCACCGATGTCCTGCGAGCTCCACTGGGGCGCCCACATCACCTGCGCGACCTCGGGGCCCTCGGTCGTGGGGTACAGGACGTAGTCACCGACAGCCGGCGTCAGCCCCCCAGGATCGGCGTAATACAGCCGACCGCGGTCGGTAAAAGTCACCGCACAGATCAGCCCCATGCTGCAAGCCTAATCCCTGCCGGCGGCGATGAGTCGCGGCAGGGCAACCGCGGAGCCATCGCCCGGCCCGACGCCACCCCGCAAACCGGCGGTAAACACCCGGTGTCAGGGCAGTCGAAGGGCCGCGGTCAATGCCTCGACGGCGATCTTGGGCTTGACATTCAGCTCGATCGCCTCCCGGCAGGCCAGCACCTGCTCCAGTCGCACCAGCGCGCCGGCCTGGTCCAGCGAGCGCGCGACCAGCGACACGTCGGAAGCGACCTCGGGGTGCGCGGCCAGCACCGGCGAGCCGGCCTGCACCAGCAGCACGTCCCGGTAGAAGCTGGCCAGGTCGACCAGGGCGCGGTCCAGGGCATCGCGTTGCAACCGGGTCGCCCGGGATTTCTGCCGCTTCTCCAGGTCCTTCAAAGCCCCGGCGCTGCCTCGGACGGCCGCCGCCGCGCCCTTGCCGGTGCCGCCGGCGCCCAGGGCCAGCTTGAGCTCGTCGGCCTCGGACACGTCGAGGTCCCTGGTCAGCGCCCGGGCCTCGGCCTCGGCCGCCTGCACCAGATGGTCGGCGGCCTCGAAGCAGGCATTGAGCGAGTCCAGCTGGGCCGGGATGGCCAGCACCTCCGCGCGGCGCTGCCGGGCCTGCTCGTCGCGGGCCAGCCGCCGGGCCCGGCCGACATGGCCCTGGGACGCCTGGGCCGCCCAGCCGGCGGTGACCGGGTCGATCCCGTCGGCGATCAGCACCTCGGCGATCGCCTCGGCCGGCGGGATCCGCAGGCCCACCACCCGGCACCTGGACCGGATGGTGACGATCACGTCGTCGGGATGGGTCGAGGGCGCGCAAAGCAAGAAGACGGTGCGCTCCGGCGGCTCCTCGATCGCCTTCAGCAGCGCGTTGGCCGCCCCTTCGGTGAGCCGGTCGGCGTCCTCGATGACCACCACCTGCCAGCGACCCATCGACGGCCGGCGGGCCGCCATCGCCACCACCGCCCGCATCTCACCGACGCCGATCGACAAACCCTCGGGCACCACCGACCGGACGTCGGGATGCGCGCCGGCCTGCGTCGAATGGCAGGCGCCGCACTCGCCGCAGCCCGGCGCGGCCGACGGATCGGCCGCCATCAGCTGCTCGGCCCGGTCGCACTGCAGGGCGGCGGCCAGAGCCCGGGCAGCCACCGAACGGCCGGAGCCGGCCGGGCCGGTGAACAGCCAGGCATGCGTCACCGCGCCGGCGGGCACCGGACGTCCGGCGGCCACATCGGCAGCCGCCCGAGCCGTCCGGGCCAGCTCGGTGACCACGCTGCCCTGGCCGATCAGCGCGTCGAACACGCTCACTTGCCAGCCTCCGCCACGTCGTGTGGGCCGCGCTGAGCCGCGGCCTGTCCGGTCTCGGTCCCCGCTTCGGTCTCGGTCCCCGCTTCGGTCTTGGTCCCCGCTTCGGTCTCGGCAGCCGGCTGACCCACACCGGTCGGCCCGCCGGCACTCGGCGAGCCGCCCGCACCGGCCGGGTCGGGCAGCACCGCGAGCACCCTGGCGCTGATGGCGGCCGCCAGCTCGGCGAGCGGGCGGCTGGCGTCGAGCACCAGATAGCGGTTCGGGTCCGATTCTGCCAAGGACAGGAAGCCGGCCCGCACCCGGTCGTGAAATTCCAGGGTCTCGCGTTCCAACCGGTCCAGGCCGGCGCCGCTGTCGGCGCCGACCTGCCGCCGGCGCACCCGGGCCAGCCCGAGTTCGGCCGGGACGTCGAGCAGCACCGTCAGGTCGGGCACCAGCTCCTCGGTGGCCCACCGTGACAGCCGCCTGACATCGTCCATGGCCAGCGTCCGGCCGGCGCCCTGGTAGGCCAGCGACGAGTCGACGAACCGGTCGGTGATCACCACCTCGCCGCGGTCCAGCGCCGGCTGGATCACCGTGGCGACGTGCTGGGCCCGGTCGGCCGCGAACAGCAGCGCCTCGGAGCGCGGTGAGATCGGCTCGTCGCTGTCCAGCAGCAGCCGGCGGATCTGGCGGCCCAGGACGGTGGCGCCCGGCTCGTGGCTGACCACCACGGTGCGTCCGGTAGCCCGGATCGTCTCGGCCAGCAGCTCGATCTGGCTGGACTTGCCGGCCCCCTCACCGCCCTCGAAAGCGATCAGCACCCCGCCGGACTGCAGCCGCCGCCGGCCCGAGGAGTCCCGGCGCAGCGCCGTCACCAGATCGGCCAGCACCGGCACCCCGCTGCGCTGGTCCATCAGCCGGTAGGCCAGCACGCCGGCCGCCACGGCCAGCAGCCCGGCCCCCAGCAGCACGATCCGGGTGCCGTCGATGGTGTCCTCGGTTCCGGGCAGCCGCGGCTGGCCGATGGTGCCGACCAGCACCGGCACCGCCGCCAACGCCAGGATCATCACCACCCGCACCATCGACTGGATGAAGGCGAAGACCCGGCCCCGCATCTCGTCCTCGATCTCCGAGCCGAGCAGCGTGATGCCCGCCAGGTAGCCGACGCCGGCCCCGAACCCGACGCCCAGCACCATGCCCATCGCCAGCACGACGTGCGGCATCACGGCCATCAGCGCCAGGCAGCTGCCGGCCAGCACGATGGCCAGGCCGAACAGCCGGCGCCGGGAAACCTCGCGGGCCACCCGCGGCCCCAGCGCCATGCCCAGGCCCAGGCCCACGAACACCGTTCCGAACAGCATCCCGTAGGCGGCGTCACCGCCACCCAGGCTTCGGACGTAGGTCTTGCCCGCCCCGATCACCGCCCCGCCGGCCGCGAACGCCCCGAGGATGCCCAGGATCAGCCCGCGCAGCAGGCCGGTCGTCCGGACGAACTGGGCGCCCTCGGCCAGCATCGCCCAGAGGCTGGGCTGGCTTTCGGGCCGGCCGGCGCCGCGCGAGCCGGAGATCTGCTTGATGAACAGCACCGTCAGCGCGCCGACCAGAAAGGTGCCCGCGTTGAAGTACAGCGCCAGGTCGACCTGGTGGGTGCCGAAGAAGCTGAACCACCCGGCGAAGGCGGTCGAGATCAGCGCCAGCAGGCTGAACAGGGCAGCCGCCAGCACCGGGGTGAGCCCGTAGGTGGTGATGAGGCTCAGCTGGTTGGCCGCCTCCAGCTGATCCCTTCTGACCAGGTTGGGCACCGAGGCGTCCTTGGCCGGATTCCAGAACAGCCCGATGCACTCGATCAGGAAGGTCGCCACGAAGAGCACCGGCAGGGTCGAGAAGATCGGTATCGCCAGGAACAGCAGGCACCGCAGCAGGTCGGTGACCACCATCGTGTAGCGCCGGTCGAACCGGTCGGCGAAGGCGCCGGCGAGCGGGCCGAGGATGGCCGCGGGCAGCAGCCGGACGACCAGCACGCCGCCGAGGGCGTAGTTCTGGGCCTGGTAGCCGGTGGCCAGCTGGGTGGCCAGCGCGGTGGTGGCCAGCAGGCCCAGCCAGTCACCGAGGCTGGACAGCCCGGTGCAGTACCAGAGCCGGCGGAAGGCGGTGTTCCTCAGGACGCCCCTGATCGCGCCCGAGCCTGACACCATCGCCGTGGCGTCGAGGTTCGGGCCGTTGGCGTCACCGGCAGCGGCGGCTGGTTCGGCTGAGATGGCTCACTCCTGGTCATCACTCGTGCTCGGCGGACTCAGCCTATCGGCCCAGCCTTGTCGTGAGGCGCACCTAGCAGCGGACGCTCTCAGCCGGCCGCCAGCGTGTGCAGCAGCCGGCGCAGGCCACCGGCCAGTGATCTGCGCTGGGCCTCGGACAGCCCACCCAGTAACGCCCGCTCAGAAGACAACAGCTCTTCGAAAGCCGCGTCCACTCGGCGCTTGCCGAGCGCGGTTAGCCGGACCAGCAATTGCCTGCCGTCCTCGGGGTGTCCCCGCCTGGTGATCAGGTTGCGCTCGGCCAGCCGGTCGAGCCGGTTCGTCATGGTTCCCGAGGTGACGTGGGTGGCCTCGATCAGCTGGCCGGGGGTGCGCTCGTAGGGCTGGCCGGATCGGCGCAGCGCGGCCAGCACGTCGAACTCGTGACTGGCCAGTCCGTGCTCGGCGAAGGCCTGCGCGCGCCGCTCGTCGAGCAGTTGGGCCAGCCGGCCGATCCGGCTCAGGATGTGCAGCGGCGCGACGTCCAGGTCTGGGCGTTCGGCGAGCCATGCGGCGGCGATCGCGTCCACTTCATCAGCCATCGCGTCAGCCTAGCAAGATGTCTTGACATCAAAGGATAGTCTCTTGATATCAAGACAGTTTCCGGACTGGAGGAGTCGCGATGCGATGGGACCCGGCGCAGTACGCGCTGTTCAGCGATGAGCGCAGCAGACCGTTCTTCGACCTGGCCGGCCAGATCGCCGCCGAGCAGCCCGGCCAGGTGGTGGATCTGGGCTGCGGCTCCGGCGAGCTGACCGCGACCCTGGCCCAGCGCTGGCCGGCCGCGACCGTCCGGGGGCTGGACGCCTCGGCGGAGATGATCGAGCGCGCGTCGGCGGTCACCGGCGGCCGGCTGAGCTTCTCCCTCGCCGATGCCGCCGACTTCGACGCCGGCGGGATGGACGTGCTGGTCAGCAACGCCTTGTTGCAATGGGTTCCCGGCCACCAGGCGTTGCTGGTCCGGTGGGCCGGCCAGCTGAACGCCGGCGGCTGGCTGGCCTTTCAGGTGCCGGCCAACTTCGGCTCGCCGTCACACCGGCTGATGCGCGAGCTGGCGGACTCGGACCGCTGGCGGGACCGGTTGACCGGCGTGCTGCGCCACGACGCGGTCGCCGAGCCGGCCGAGTACCTGGAGCTGCTGGCCGAGGCGGGTTTGGCGGTCAACGCCTGGCAGACGTCCTACCTGCACGTGCTGGCTGGGTCTGATCCCGTGCTGGACTGGGTCCGCGGCACCGGTTTGCGGCCAATCCTGCAGGCGCTGGGCGAGGACGAGGCGGCCGGGTTCAGCGCTGAGTACGCGGCGCTGCTGCGAGAGGCTTATCCGGCCAGGCCGTTCGGCACGGTGTTCCCGTTCCTGCGCACCTTCGTCGTGGCGCACAAGCCGGTCGTGGCGCACAAGCCGGAGCGGACGGCGCGGCCATGAGCGGCCTGATCCAGGGTTTCGATCACGTGCAGGTGGCCATCCCGGCCGGTGCCGAGGACGTCGCCCGGGCGTTCTACGGCTCGCTGCTGGGCATGACCGAGCAGCCGAAGCCGGCGGCGCTGGCCGGCCGCGGCGGCTGCTGGTTCAGCGCTGGCAGCGCGGTGCTGCACCTGGGCGTCGAGGAGCCGTTCAGCCCGGCCCGCAAGGCGCATCCGGCGTTCCTGGTGGGCGAGCTGGATTCACTCGAGGGTCGGCTGTCGGCGGCCGGCTATGACTGCGTGCGGTCCGACGGTGAGATCCCCGGCGTTCGGCGGTTCCACACCTTCGACCCGTTCGGCAACCGGATCGAGTTCCAGCAGGCCTGAGCGTGGCTGCCCGATCGCTGGTTCGGGTGGTCGGTCGGAGTGCGCCGCTGACGGCTCAGCCGCCCGGGCGCAGCCGGCCCTTCGTCAGATCGACCAGGGTGAGCTGGTTGCCGAACGGGTCTTTCACCACGGCGACCTTTCCCACTGCGATGTCATCCGGCCCGGCGACCAGCGAGCCGCCGGCCAGGGCCATCGCCGCCACCGCGTCCTCCACGGACTCGACCAGCAGATCGGTCTCCGGCCCGACGTCCAGCGCCAGCACCAGCTCGGTCTCGGCATCGCCGAAGCCCAGCGCCACCTTCGTCTCGGTGCGCCAGAGCAGCTCATGGCCCAGCGCGTCGTGGTAGAAGGCCAGCCCCTCCTCCAACGAGGGCACCCGCACCACCACGGCATCCACGGCGCGGAACAGCGGCTGCGGCGGTTCTGAGCTCATGCGGGTCCCATCCAGGTAGGGCGCGACCCGGCGGCCTCGCTCGCGACGATCTTGCGTACCGCCCACAGGTAGCGGCGGTTGACCAGCAGCGCGCCCAGCCGGGCCAGCGGGCCGGCGAGCCGGATCAGCAGCTTGTTCGGGCGGGCGAAGGACTCCACCGTCACCACCACCTGGTCATCCGGCGCCCAGTCCACAGTGAAGCTCTCCTCGCCCTCCTCAGGGTGATCGGGTCGGGTCCGGTAGCGAAAGCCCCGCCGGCGCGGCTCGTCGATCACCGAGATCACGTCGCAGGAGCCGCTCAGCGCCACCGGGCCGACGCCGAAACGCAGCCGGACCACGTCACCGAGGCGCACCGTGTCACCGGGCATGCTCATCTTCACGCCGGCCTTGTTATGCATCCGCAGGCTGAGCACCGCCCGGGACGCCGACTCGAAAGCCGCCGAGCCGTGACCGACCGGGCGGGAGAGATTCATTCGGTGATATCGGCCGGCCACGTCATCCAGTGTGCCGCAGGACTTCACGCGCCTGAACGACCGGTATGCCTCTCGGCCGTCCAGGCGTGCGAAATCGATACGCGTCGCGCGATACGTGTCGCGCGACGTGAGGCCGCGCAGGCCAGAGGACCGATCAGGCCTTGTCTGCGCCGGCCTTGACGGGCGCCTTCTTGGCGGCGGCCTTGGTGGCCTTCTTGGCGACAGTTTTCTTGACAGCCGACTTGGCAGCGGTCTTCTTGGCAGCGGTCTTCTTGGCCGGCGCCTTCTTCGCAGCCCGCTTGGTCGCCTTCTTCGCCGGCCCGCGAGCCCGCCGGTCGGCCAGCAGCTCTGAGGCCCGCTCGTCGGTGAGCGCCTCGACCGAGTCGTCTCGCCGCAACGAGGCGTTGGTCTCGCCGTCAGTGACGTAGGGCCCGAACCGGCCGTCCTTGACCACCATCGGCTTCTGCGAGACCGGATCGACGCCCAGTTCCTTCAGCGGCGGCGCCGCGGCGGCCCGGCGGCCCCGCAGCTTGGGCTGGGCGAAGATCGCCAGCGCCTCGTCCAGGGTGACGGTGAACAGCTGCTCCTCGGACTCCAGGGACCGGGAGTCGGTGCCGCGCTTGATGTAGGGCCCGTACCGGCCGTTCTGGGCGGTGATCTCGGCGGCCTTGCGGTCCTCGGCGGCTGGGTCGATCCCGACCACCCGCGGCAGGGTCAGCAGCTTGGCGGCGTCCTCGACGGTCAGGGTCTCCAGCGACATCGTCTTGAACAGCGACGCGGTCCGCTCGCCGTCGGTCACGTACGGGCCGAACCGGCCGTTCTTGCCGGTGATCTCGCGACCGGTCTCGGGATCGACCCCGATCGTGTAGTCACCGGAGGGCGCCGACAGCAGCTCCTCGACCTTCTCCGGCGTCAGCTCGTCCGGAGCCAGGTCCTCCGGCACCGAGGCGCGGCGCTCGGAGTCCGCCCCGCCCTGCTGGACGTAGGGCCCGTACCGCCCGACCCGTACCACGATGTCACTGTCCGGCCCGAACAGCCGCAGCGAGTTGACGCCGCGGGCGTCGATGTCCTCCAGCCGCTCAGCGATCAGCTTCTTCAGCCCGCCCTGGGAGGAGATCCGGCCGTCGTCGCCGCCCTTCTCGGCCCCCCGCTCGGCGTCGTTGACGCCGAAATAGAACCTGCGCAGCCAGTCCACCCGCGAGGTGGTGCCACCGGCGATCGAGTCCAGGTCGTTCTCGACCGAGGCGGTGAAGCCGTAGTCCACCAGCCGGCCGAAGTGACCCTCGAGCAGGCCGACCACCGCGAAGGCCACCCAGGACGGCACCAGCGCGGCGCCCTTCTTCCAGACGTAGCCGCGGTCCTGGATCGTCTGCATGATCGAGGCGTAGGTGGACGGCCGGCCGATGCCGAGCTCCTCCATGGCCTTGACCAGCGAGGCCTCGGTGTAGCGCGACGGCGGGCTGGTCGAGTGCCCGGTCGGCGCCAGCGAGCGCGCCGCGAGCCCGTCGCCGCGGCTCAACTGCGGCAGCCGCTTCTCGCTGTCGTCCCGGCCGGACTCGCCCGAGCCGCCCGACGCCCCGGACGAATCGGCCGTCTCATCCTGATCCTCGACGTAGGCCCGCAGGAACCCCGGAAAGGTGATGGTGCGCCCGGAGGTGGCGAACTCGGCCCGCTCGCCGGCCGCCGAGGTGCCGGCCAGCCGGATCGACATGGTGGTGCCGACCGCGTCCGACATCTGCGAGGCCAGGGTGCGCTGCCAGATCAGCTCGTAGAGCCGGAACTCGTCCGAGGACAGCGCCGAGGCCAGCTGGCCCGGGGTCCGGAACGAGTCACCGGCCGGCCGGATCGCCTCGTGCGCCTCCTGGGCGTTCTTGACCTTGCGGCTGTAGTGGCGCGGCTCGGCCGGGACGTAGGCGTCGCCGTAGAGGTCGCGGGCCTGGGACCTGGCTGCCGTCAACGCCGTCTCGGACAGGTTCGTCGAGTCGGTGCGCATGTAGGTGATGTAGCCGTTCTCGTACAGCCGCTGGGCCACCCGCATGGTGACCTGGGAGGACCAGCGCAGCTTGCGGCCGGCCTCCTGCTGCAGCGTCGAGGTCATGAACGGCGGGTAGGGCCGGCGCCGGTAGGGCTTCTCCTCGACCCGGGTCACCGAGAAGTCGACGCCCTGCAGCCGGGCGGCCAGACCCCGGGCGCCGGACTCATCCAGGTGCAGCACCTCGCGGGAGGCCCGGCCGGTCGCGGGGTCGAAGTCCTTGCCGGTGGCGATCCGCTCGTCGTCCAGGGCCACCAGGGTGGCGCCGAACGTCTCAGGATCGCCGTCCTTGCGCACGGCCGGGGCGAAGCTGCCCTCGATGTCCCAGTAGTTCGCGGTGTGAAAGGCCATCCGCTGCCGCTCGCGCTCGACCACGATCCTGGTGGCCACCGACTGCACCCGGCCGGCCGACAGCCGCGGCAGCACCTTCTTCCACAGCACCGGCGACACTTCGTAGCCGTAGAGCCGGTCCAGGATCCGGCGGGTCTCCTGGGCGTCCACCAGGTGGGCGTCGATGTCGCGCGGCTCGGCCACCGCCCGGGCGATCGCGGCCGGGGTGATCTCGTGGAAGACCATCCGGCGGACCGGGACGGTGGGCTTGAGGGTCTGCACCAGGTGCCAGGCGATCGCCTCGCCCTCGCGGTCCTCATCAGTGGCCAGGTAGACCTCGTCGGCGTCCTTGACCAGGGCCTTGAGCTTGCTGACCTGCTGCTTGCGGTCGGGGCTGATCACGTACAGCGGCTCGAAGTCGGCCTCGGTGTTGACCCCGAGCCGGGCCCATGGCTGGCCCTTGTAGGCGGCCGGCACGTCCGCGGCGTTGCGGGGCAGATCCCGGATATGACCGATGGACGCCTCGACGGTGTACCCCTCGCCGAGGTAACCGCCGATCGTCTTCGCCTTCGCAGGGGATTCCACGATCACCAGCTTGTTGCCGGTGCCCGCCTTCTTCCCGCGTGCCTGTGCCACCGCTTCTCCTGTCTGTGATCACCATCGGTGACCAAGTCCTACCACCATGTTGCACGGTGCTGCGGCGGACGGTACCCCACTATTGCTTTACCGCGCCGCCGGTCACCCGGCCCGCCGCCCACTCCCCGCAACCCTGATCGGCGGCTGACCCTTACCCTCGGCGACCGCGGGGAGGCCCAGATCACGGCGCCGGGAGCGGCGGGACACCGCTGTTGACCTCCTTGAGAAACCGTTCGACGATCTGCTCCGGGCCGAGAGTGAAGTCGACGGCCACCCCGAACTCGTCCGCGCCCAGCGGCTCCAGACTGGCGTACTGCGAGTCCACCAGCGAGGCCGGCATGTAGTGGTTGAGCCGGCGCCCGACCCGTTCACCGACCACGTCGGCCGAGCCGTCCAGGTGCAGGAAGCACAGGCGGCTCGATCCCGTCCTGAGGACGTCGCGGTAGTGGCGCTTGAGGGCCGAGCAGGCCAGAACCGAGCCGTCCTGCTCGGCGCGCAGCCACTCGGCCAGCCGGGCCAGCCACGGCCCGCGATCGGAATCGGTCAGCGGGTGGCCGGCTGCCATCTTGGCCTTCAGCTCGGGGGTGTGAAAGTCATCGGCGTCGCCGAACGGGACTCCGAGCCGCTCGGCCAGCAGCATCCCGACCGTGGTCTTGCCGCTGCCCGAGACACCCATCACGACCACCGCCGGGTGGATGCCGATCCGCATGAGGCCGAATCTAGCGCCTTCTGAGCGGCTCGCGGTCGGCTAGCCGCCCGGCCAGTCCCGGCCGGAGCCGGCCGGCGGCGCGCCGATCAGCTCGGCCAGCCGGCGCAGCCGCTTCACCGAGGTGACCCGCCAGCCGGCGCCTGACCTGCTGCCGACCTCGACGGCGGTGACTCCCAGCCTGGCCAGCTGAGCGCCGGCCACCCGGTGCAGCGCGCCGTCCAGGTCGGCCATCCTCAGCAGGTACCCGCCCTCCTCGGCCCGGCCGGCCGCGATCGCCCACAACCGCAGGCCTGAGGCGCTGAGCGCCAGGTCCGCGGGCGGGCGCAGGTAGGCGCCCCGGGTCCAGCGCTGGGCGTACGGGCCCAGCCGGGGGGTGATCTCGGTTCGCACCGCGATCAGCTCACCGGGCGACTCGGCGGTGTCCGAGGCCAGGCCGCGGTCGGCGAACTCCGACCGCAGTGCCTGCGCCCGCCACTGCTCGGCCACCAGGACCGACAGCCGGGCGGCCGAGCCCGCGTCGGTGCGCACCCAGTCGCCGCCGGCGAGCAGCACGCCGTCCAGATCCTCGACGAGGGGATCCGCCGCTTCGGCGCCGAACAGGGAGAACTGCACGCCGCGATTGTGTACCACCGCGCACCGGCGCACTGCGATGGCCGTCCGCGCGGCGCCATCCGCGGCAGAAAGCGCAGGGCCTGTCACCGGTTTCGGTGACAGGCCCTGCGCTTTCTCAGCTGCAGCGGTCGTTCTCGGTCAGACGGTGGTCGCCGCCGCGTGGATCTGGGACGGATCATCGTTGAGGGTGGATGCCCGCCGCTTGGCGATCAGGATGGCCGCGACGATGACCACCACCGCGACCAGGGCGATCGCCATCCGGACTCCCACATTGGCGTCATCGCCGATCGAGAGCTGGACGACGGCCGGCGCGATCAGCACCGACACCAGGTTCATCACCTTGATCAGCGGGTTGATAGCCGGGCCGGCGGTGTCCTTGAACGGGTCACCGACGGTGTCACCGATGACGGTCGCGGCGTGCGCCTCAGAGCCCTTGCCGCCGTGGTTGCCGTCCTCGACCAGCTTCTTGGCGTTGTCCCAAGCCCCGCCGGAGTTGGCCAGGAACACCGCCATCAGGGTGCCGGTGGCGATGGCGCCGCCGAGGTAGCCCGCCAGCGGGCCGAGGCCCAGCCCGAAGCCGACCGCGATCGGGGCCATCACCGCGAGCAGGCCCGGGGTGACCAGCTCGCGCAGCGAGTCCCGGGTGCAGATGTCGACGACCCGGCCGTACTCGGGCCGCTCGGTGCCGTCCATGATGCCGGGCCGGGTGGCGAACTGGCGGCGGACCTCGTAGACCACCGCGCCGGCCGCCCGGGACACCGCGTTCACCGCGAGGCCGGAGAACATGAAGACCACCGCGGCGCCGATGATGACGCCGACGAGGGTGTTCGGGCTGACGATCGTGGTGGCGAAGTTGGTGTTGTCCGCGATGCTGCCCCCCGCCTCGGCGACGGCCTCACGGATGGCGTCCTGGTAGGAGCCGAACAGGGCGGTCGCGGCCAGCACCGCGGTCGCGATCGCGATGCCCTTGGTGATGGCCTTGGTGGTGTTGCCGACCGCGTCCAGCTCGGTCAGGATCTGGGCTCCCGCCGGGCTGATGTCACCCGACATCTCCGCGATGCCCTGGGCGTTGTCCGACACCGGGCCGAAGGTGTCCATCGCGACGATGACGCCGACGGTGGTCAGCAACCCGCAGCCGGCCAGTGCGACCGCGAACAGCGCGACCGACACCGACGAGCCGCCGAGCAGGAAGGCGCCGAACACCGCGGAGGCGATGACGAGCGCGGTGTAGACGGCCGACTCGAAGCCGATCGAGATGCCGGACAGGATCACGGTGGCCGCGCCGGTCAGCGAGCTGCGCCCGACGTCCTGGACGGCCTTTCCTTCGGTGCCGGTGTAGACGCCGGTCAGCCAGAGGATCACGGCGGCCAGCACGATTCCGATGATCACCGCGATGATGGCGATCAGGGCCGGGTTGCCGCTGTGCTCAGCGATGGGGGTGTCGCCGCCGAGGTCGACGCCGGTGCCCTCGAGCTCGGAGAACTTGCTCGGCAGGTACGTGAAGGCCGCGATCGCGCAGAGCACCACAGAGATGCCGGCGGAGATGTAGAAGCTGCGGTTGATGGTGGCCAGGCCGCCCTCGTTCGGCCGCGACCGGGTGATGAAGACCCCGATGATCGCTGTCAGAACGCCGATGGCGGGCACGATCAGCGGGAACAGCAGGCCCTTGGTGCCGAAGGCGACCGCGCCGAGGATCAGCGAGGCGACCAGGGTCACGGCGTAGGACTCGAACAGGTCGGCCGCCATGCCGGCGCAGTCGCCGACGTTGTCACCGACGTTGTCGGCGATGGTCGCGGCGTTGCGGGGGTCGTCCTCGGGGATGCCGGCCTCGACCTTGCCCACCAGGTCGGCGCCCACGTCGGCGGCCTTGGTGAAGATGCCACCACCGACACGCATGAACATCGCCAGCGTGGCGGCGCCGAATCCGAAGCCTTCCAGCACCTTCGGCGCGTCGTCGGTGTAGGCGTACACGACTACGGCCACGCCCAGCAGGCCCAGGCCCACGGTGGCCATGCCGACGGCGCCACCGGTGCGGAACGCGATCCGGGTGGCCAGCTCACGGCCCTCGTTGTTGGCCGCGGCGGCTACCCGCAGGTTGGCCCGGGTGGCCAGCCACATGCCGAAGTACCCGATGGCGCCTGAGAACCCGGCGCCGACCAGGAAGAAGACCGAGCGGCCGATCCGCTGGCCGGTGTCGTCGGCCGGCAGCGCGAACAGCAGCAGGAAGACGACCACCACGACCACCGAGAGCGTCCGGAACTGGCGCTTCAGATAGGCCTGGGCGCCCTCCTGGACCGCCTCGGCGATCGTGATCATCTTCGGCGTGCCCTGGTTGGCTCTCAGGACTTCGCGAAACAGGACGAACGAGAAGACCAGTGCGACGATCGCCACCAGGCCGATCACCGCGACCAGTCCCCGGTCGCCCGCGGAGAAGTCGATGTCTCCGGTCTGGGCGGTGATCACCGGGTGGGACAGAGCCATAACGCGTACTCCTTCGGCCATTGAAATCAGCTTGACGATCGCCCGACAGCATCGGCACAGCGGCTTGCCCGGGGTCGGGGCCGAAGCTGCTTAGCGGCAATTCGCGGTCGGTGCGGCTGCGGCGCAGTCTAGGGGACGCCTCAACCGTCCGCGCGCAGGCTCGGGCACGGCGACGTGCTGCTGGTCACACGCTTGCGGGCGAGGTGTTCGGCGGCTGCTTGCCGGACCGCCTCGCGGAACGGGCTTCAGCCTGTCACAACCAGGGCATCGGCCCTGCCAGCCCTCGCCACCCGGGCTTGGCGGCGCCGCTCAGCCGGCCGCGATCGCCTCGGACACGGCGGGATAGATGTCGAAAACCGCGTCCAGCCCGGTGATCCGGAACAGCTTGAGGGTGCGTTCGGCCCGGCAGACCAGCCTGAGCACGGCACCGGCCGGCTGGGCCTGGTTGCGGGCCGCCACCAGCGCCCCCAGACCGGTCGAGTCGATGAACGACAGCCAGCTCAGATCGACCACGACCGACTGCTGGCCCGAGCTGATGATCTGCGACAGCCGGTCGGTCAGCTGGGTCGCCGAGTGCACATCGAGCTCACCGCAGACTTCCAGCACGGTCTGGACGCCGGTGCTGGACGCGGTCAAGCTGAGGTTCATCGGCGACGCCTCCGCCCATCCTCGATTGTCAGCGGTTCGTGCTTGGCTGAGCATACGTTCAGCCACCGTCCTGGCAGCGCTTACAGCCAGCTGCCGGCCTAGGCTGGACGACTTCGGGCAAGCCCGAGGAACCGCGGGCATCAGGCGTGCCGGACAGGAGGGCTCCGATCGACACCGAGCACCCGCTGCTGGCCGGCCTGCTCACCGGCTGCCCGCCCGGCGAGACGCCGCTGCGCCACGTCGAGCAGGTCCCGCCCCGCCCGCTGACCTCGGCGGCGTGGCCGGACTGGGCAGCGGCCGACCTCGTCGCCGCGCTGGCGAGCGCCGGCATCGACGCGCCCTGGCCGCACCAGGTCGAGGCAGCCGAGCACGCCTGGGCCGGCGACTCGGTGGTGATCGCCACCGGCACGGCGTCGGGAAAGTCGCTGGCCTACCAGCTGCCGATGCTGTCCGCCGTGCTGGCCGATGCCAGGTCACGGGCGCTGTACCTGTCCCCCACCAAGGCGCTGGCCGCCGACCAGCACCGGGCGTTGACGGCGCTGGGCCTGCCCGGCGTCCGGGCGGCCACCCTGGACGGCGACACCCCGTTCGAGGAGCGGGACTGGATCCGGCAGCACGCCAACGTGGTGCTGTCCAACCCCGACCTGCTGCACCGGACGCTGCTGCCCCAGCACCAGCGCTACTCCGGCTTCCTGCGCCGGCTGCGGTTCGTGGTGATCGACGAGTGCCACCACTACCGGGGCCTGTTCGGCTCGCACGTGTCCCTGGTGCTGCGCAGGTTGCGCAGGCTGTGCGCGCTCTACGGCGCCGCGCCGGTGTTCGTGCTGGCCTCGGCCACCTCGGCGACCCCGGGGCAGTCGGCCTCGCGGCTGGTCGGGCTGCCGGTGCGGACGGTGGAT
The DNA here is from genome assembly GCA_036389035.1 of Jatrophihabitans sp. Taxonomy (NCBI): domain Bacteria; kingdom Bacillati; phylum Actinomycetota; class Actinomycetes; order Jatrophihabitantales; family Jatrophihabitantaceae; genus Jatrophihabitans; species Jatrophihabitans sp. The sequence continues at coordinate 330,852 of DASVQQ010000007.1, read as the reverse complement.
TCCGACCGCTCGCCGCGCGGCCCGCGGACCTTCGCGCTGTGGGAGCCGCCGCTGGCGATAGCCGGCAGCCAGAACTCGGCGCCGATCCGGCGGGCCGCCGGGTCAGAGGCCGCCCGGCTGCTGGCCGACCTGGTGATCGCCGGCGCCCGCACCCTGGTGTTCACGCGGTCCCGCCGCGGCGCCGAGCTCACCGCGCTGAGCGCCAAGAACCACCTGATCGAGGCCGGCGCGACCGAGCTGGCAGACCGGATCGCCGCCTACCGGGGCGGTTACCTGGCCCAGGAACGCCGCGCGCTGGAGCGCGCGCTCACCAGCGGCGAGCTGTTGGGGGTGGCGACCACGAACGCTCTGGAACTGGGCGTCGACATCACCGGCCTGGACGCCGTGGTGCTGGCCGGCTATCCCGGAACGCTGGCCTCGCTGTGGCAGCAGGCCGGCCGGGCCGGGCGCCGCGGCCAGGACGCGCTGGTGGTCTTCATCGCCCGCGACGACCCGCTGGACACCTACCTGGTGAACAACCCGGCGGCCATCTTCGCCCGGCCGGTAGAGGCGAGCGTGACCGATCCCACCAATCCGCACGTGTTGGGGCCGCAGCTGTGCTGCGCGGCCGCCGAACTGGCGCTGACCACAGCCGACGTCGAGCTGTTCGGCGGCCCGGCGGCCGAACAGGTGCTGGCCGCGCTGGTGGAGCAGGGGCTGCTGCGCCGGCGTCCGGCCGGGTGGTTCTGGACCGACCGCAACCGCCCGAGCGCGAACCTGCGAGGCGCTGGCCATCCGGTCACCGTGGTGGAATCGGGCTCCGGCTCGCTGCTGGGCACCGTCGACGCGGGCACCGCCCCGGCCACCGTGCATCCCGAGGCGGTCTACCTGCACCAGGGCAACTCGTTCGTCGTCGAGGAGCTCGACCTGGAGCACGGGGCGGCGCTGGTGCGCCCGGAGGACCCGCCGTGGACCACCAGCGCCCAGGAGATCACCGACATCGCGATCCTGGCCACCGAGCAGAGCGCCATGCTGGACGGGGTCAGCGTCGGATTCGGCACGGTCGAGGTCTCCCACCAGGTCGTCAGTTTTCAGCGCCGCCGGTTCAGCGGTGAGCTTCTGGACGAGACCCCGCTGGACATGCCGCTGCAGCGACTGGTCACCAAGGCCGTCTGGTACACCCTCGACGCGGCCTCCGTCGCCGAGGCCGGCCTGGACCAGCCGGAGCTTCCCGGCGCCCTGCACGCCGCCGAGCACGCCGCGATCGGGCTACTGCCGCTGTTCGCCACCTGTGACCGCTGGGACATCGGCGGCGTGTCCACCGCCCTGCACGCCGACACCGGCCGGCCCACCGTCTTCGTCTACGACGGCCATCCCGGTGGAGCCGGCTTCGCGGCGCGGGGCCACGCGGTGCTGCCCGACTGGCTGGCCGCGACCCGGGGCGCCATCGCCGGTTGCGAGTGCCCGGCCGGCTGCCCGTCCTGCATCCAGTCGCCCAAGTGCGGCAACGGCAACAACCCTCTGGACAAGGCCGGGGCGTTGCTGGTGCTCGACGCGGTGCTGGCACGGGTGATAATCCGGTGACCACGACCCGAGGAGGCGCAGTGAACACCGTGACGCGGACCGCTGACCCCAGCGCAGGAACGCCTGGGATCAGCTTCGCGACCCAGGCCCGCCCCGGCTCGCCGGAGGAGGGCAGCCTGCAGCGGATTCAAGCAGCCCTGTCCGGTGGCGCGGACTCGCCGCCCGGCACCACGAACACCGCGCACCTGGCGCTCAACACCGTCCAGGTGGTGGACGGAACCTCGTACCCGATCATCACCTTGTGGGTGCCCGAGGCGCAGGAGTCCGAGGCGGTGGCAGCGTTGGAGACGGAGGGCTTCGACATCGAGGGAGGCGAGAACGACCCAGCCGGTGATATCGCGCCGCGTTGACGGTCGTCCCGGATTCGCTAGGCTCGTTGCGGTCGCAGCGTGCCGGGAGCAGCGCGATCAGCCTCGTCCTCAGGGAGATCCATGTCCGCCTTCGCACTGACCGACGAGCAACGAACGTACGTGCGGCAGGTGCGCGAGGTCGCGGTGGCCGAACTCATCCCGCTTGCCGAGCAGGGCGTCGAGGGCCGGGTGAACCGGCCGCTGCTGGAGGCGATGGGCAGCCACGGGCTGCTCAGCCGGCTGTTCGGCGCCACCGGGCGCTCGGCCGCGGCCATGGAACTCTGCCTGCTGCGCGAGACCCTGGCAGAAGTCTGCACCGACGCCGAGACGGCGCTGGCGCTGCAGGCCCTGGGCAGCTATCCCTTCGTGCTGTTCGGCACCGAGGGCCAGGCCGAGCGCTACCGCGACGGGGTGGCCGCCGGCACCGTGGTGGCCTCGTTCGCGCTGTCGGAGGCCGAGGCGGGCTCTGACGCCGCGGCGCTGCGGCTACGGGCCGAGCCTGACGGCGACGGCTGGCGGTTGACCGGCGAGAAGACCTGGATCTCCAACGCGCCGGAGGCCGACGTCTACACGGTGTTCGCCCGCACCACCGCCGACGCCCGGGCCCGCGGCATCACCGCGTTCGTGGTGGACGGCGGAGCGCCGGGCCTGAGCGGCGAGCAGCTGGACATGCTGGCGCCGCACGCGCTCGGCCGGTTGATCTTCGACGGCGTCCGGGTCGAGCGCGCCGACGTCCTGGGCGAGGTGGACGCCGGCTTCAAGGTCGCGATGCGCACGCTCGACGTGCTGCGCCCCAGCGTCGGCGCCTTCGCGGTCGGGATGGCCCAGGCCGGCCTCGACGCCGCGATCGAGCACACCACCCGGCGGCAGGCCTTCGGCGGGGTGCTCAGCGACCAGCAGGCGGTCAGCCACCTGCTCGCCGAGATGGCCACCCGGGTCGAGGCGAGCCGGCTGCTGGTCTACGCGGCGGCGTCGGCCTATGACGAGGGCATCGCCGCCGAGCTGGTCACCCGCAAGGCCGCGATGGCCAAGCTGTTCGCCACCGAGAGCGCCCAGTTCGTCGTCGACGCGGCCATGCAACTGCACGGCGCCCGGGCCCTGCAACGCGGTCACCTGCTCGAGCGGCTGTACCGCGACGTCCGCGCGCCGCGGATCTATGAGGGCGCCTCCGAGGTGCAGCGCACCATCATCGGGCGTTCACTGGTGCAGGCCGCCACCCGCGAGAGGACCGAGCAGGCATGACGAACCGATTCCGGGCCTCCGTCCCGCTCACCGAGGACTGGCAGCACTTCGACTTCGCGGTGGCCGACGGCATCGCCACAGTCACGCTGAACCGGCCCGAGAAGCTGAACCCGCTGACGTTCGAGAGCTATGCCGACCTGCGCGACCTGGTGCAGCAGCTGCCCTACCGCGAGGACGTGCGAGTGCTGGTGATCCGCGGCGCCGGCAAGGCCTTCTGCGCCGGCGGCGACGTCAACGAGATCATCGGCGAGCTGATCAAGATGCGCCCGCGCGAGCTGATGGCGTTCACCAAGATGACCGGTGACCTGATCCGGGCGATGCGCGAGGTCTCGGTCCCGATCGTGTCCGGCATCCAGGGCATCGCGGCCGGCGCCGGCTCGGTGGTGGCGCTCGCCTCGGACTTCCGGGTGGTGACGCAGTCGGCGCGCTTTGCCTTCCTCTTCACCAAGGTCGGGCTCTCCGGTGGCGACATGGGCGCGGCCTACCTGCTGCCCCGGATGGTCGGCGCCGGCCGGGCCACCCAGCTGCTCATGCTCGGCGACACCATCGACGCGGCCACCGCCGACCGGTACGGCCTGGTCAGCGAGCTGGTCGCCGACGACGAGCTGGACGCCGCGGTCGCGAGGCTGGCCACCCGGCTCGCCGAGGGGCCGGCCCTGGCCTACGCCCAGACCAAGGCGCTGATCACCCGCGAGCTGGACATGTCGCTGGCCGGCGCGATGGAACTGGACGCGATGACCCAGGCGCTGCTGATGACCACCGATGACCACGCCGAGTTCCACGCGGCCTTCAACGAGCGCCGGCCGCCGCGCTGGACCGGGCGTTGAGCGACGCCGGCCGGGTCTGCCTGGTCGCCGGCGCCAGCCGCGGGATCGGCGCGGCGGTCGCCTCGGCGCTGTCGCGCGACGGCCATCGGGTGGCGCTGCTGGGCCGCGACGGCGCCGCCCTGGACGAGCTGGGCGCGGCGTTGCCGGGGCCGACCCTGAGCGTGCCCGCCGACGTGACCGACCCCGGCGCGGTCGAGGCTGCCTTCAGCCGGATCGAGCGGGACTGGGGGCCGGTCGAGGTGCTGGTCTGCAACGCCGGCGCCGGAATCGCCGCTCCGATCGTCGACACCTCCGACCAGCAGTGGGCCCAGATGCTCGAGCTCAACCTCACCGCGCCGTTCCGGCTGATGCGCCGGGCGTTGCCGTCGATGACCGGCAGCGGCTGGGGCCGGATCGTCGTCATCGCGTCGGTGGTGGCCAAGCGCGGTGAGGCGCAGGTCGCGGCCTACACCGCCTCCAAGCACGGCGTGCTCGGCCTGGTGCGCGCCGCGGCCGCCGAGCTGGCCCGGTCCGGGGTGACCGTCAACGCCGTCTGCCCCGGCTACGTCGACACCCCGATGACCGATGCGACCGTCGAGGCGATCGCCGCCCGCAGCGGCCGTGGCCCGGACGACGCGCGTGCCGCGCTGGCCCGCAGGCAGCCGATCGGGCGGTTGATCGAACCCGACGAGGTGGCCGAGGCCGTTCGATTCTGCCTGGCGAACGCCGCGGTGACCGGGCAGGGAATCAATGTCGACGGAGGATCGGTGCAGTCATGAGGGTGGATCGCAGCGAGCGCCGGGAGTGTTCATGACTTTGGAGCGGATCAACCCCGAGGAGCTGGGCCGGCCGTCCGGCTTCGCGCACGCGGTGCGCGCCACCGACACCGCGCGGGTCTACCTGGCCGGCCAGACCGCGCTCGACAAGGCCGGCGCCATCGTCGGCTCGACCATCGTGGAGCAGTTCGAGCAGGCGCTGAGCAACCTGCTGACCGCGCTGGCCGCCGCCGGCGGCGCCGCCGAGCACCTGGCCACCGTCACGATCTACATCGTCGACATCGCCGACTACCGGGCCAACGCCCGCGAGATCGGCGCGGTCTGGCGGCGGCTGGCCGGCACCGAGTACCCGGCGATGGCCGGCATCGGCATCGCCCGGCTCTGGGACGAGGACGCTCTCATCGAGCTGCAGGGCGTGGCCGAGATCCCCCGCTGACAGCTTTCATCCCGGCACCCGGCTTGACCGGGCTCCGCACCCGGCTTGACCGGACGCCGGTTCAGTCGCGGATCACCCGCAGCGCGTGCTGGTACGCCGGCGGACGCAACACGTCGCTGAGCTCACCGAACAACTCCGCCGCCGCCGCGCCGTCCCAGCGGGGTGGCAGCACCTCGGCCGGCAGGCCGGGGTCGAGGTAGCGCAGCCGCCGCCACGCGGTCAGCATCCGGACGTACTCGGCGAAGGCGGCGCCGCCGTCCGGCGCCCGGCCGGCCAGCCGGCGGCTCACCGGCCGGTAGTGACCGAGGAACTGGGCGTACTTGGCGGCCAGGCCCTCCAGGTCCCACCAGTCCCCCACCCGGCCGGCCAGCTCGGCATAGCCGAGGTACTGGCCGCGGAAGATGTCGACGTAGCCGGCCAGCTGCTGGCGGGCCAGCACGTGGCTGACCTCGTCGGCCAGCGCGCCGGGCGCCAGCCAGACGCCAGGGGCGACCGGGCCGAAGCCGAGCCCGGCGAGCCTGGTCCGCAGCTCGTGCCGCTTGCCCCGCTCGGCCTCGGGCACCGTGAAGACGACCTGCACCCATCCGTCGGCCAGGCTGGCGTGCCGCTGGTCGAAGATCCGCCGGTCGCCCTCGCGCATCGCCTGGATCGTCGACGGGGACAGCGCGTACCCGGCAGCTCCGTCGATCCGCAGGGCCTGCAACGTCGCCCGGCGCTTGAGGCGCGAGATCGAGGATCGCACCGCCTGGCCGTCGACGCCCAGGTCGCTCATCAACCGCACGACCGAGGCGATCGGCAGCCAGTTCGGCTCCTCACGCGCGTACAGGCCGTAGATGGTGACGATCAGCTGACGGGGCTGGGCCTCGACGAGCAGCTCGTCTGAGGCGCCGGCCGGCTTCACGGCGCTGCTCATCGCGACCCGTTCCTGGTCGTTGGCCTGGCAGCAGGGCGACCTGCCGAAGCGGACCCTGCTGAGCGGCCAACGATCGCCGACGCGGCGCCAAAGTATCGCGCGTTCTTGACTGTCGTCACAACTAGAGAATACTGGCAAGCGCCCCGGGGGAAGGAGTCGAAACCGTGGAGCTCGCACCGTCCGCCCACGTGGACACGTTCTGCCGGGACAACCTCCCGCCGCGGGAGCAGTGGCCGGACTTTCGCTTCGACCTGCCGGAGCTTCACTACCCCCAGCGGCTCAACTGCGCGGCGGCGCTGCTCGACGACGTGGTGGCCGAGCACGGCGCCGACCGGCCTGCCCTGCGCAGCGAGCGGGAGACCTGGAGTTACGGGCAACTGCTCGCCCGCGCCAACCAGTTGGCCCACTATCTGAGCGAGGACGCCGGCCTGCTGCCCGGCCAGCGGGTGCTGCTGCGCGGGCCGAACAACCCGTGGCTGGTGGCCTGCTGGTTCGCGGTGCTCAAGGCCGGCGGTGTGGTGGTGACCACCGTGCCGATGCTGCGCAGCGGCGAGATCACCCAGCTGATCGACCTGACCCGCGCCAGCCTGGCTCTGTGCGACCACCGCTTCGTCGACGACCTCGAGCCGGCGACCTCGGCCGGCGGGATACCGATGCTGCGCTACGGCGGCGAGGACGCCGAGGACCTGATCGGGCTCAGCGCGGCCAAGCCGACCGAGTTCGTCAACGTCGACACCGCGGCCGACGATGTCGCGCTGCTGGCGCCGACCTCGGGCACCACCGGAAACCCCAAGGCGACGATGCACTTTCACCGCGACGTGCTGGCGATCGCCGACACGTTCGGCAAGCACACCGTCGCCGGCCGGCCCGACGACGTCTTCACCGGCACCCCGCCACTGGCCTTCACCTTCGGCCTCGGCGGCCTGCTGGTGTTCCCGCTGCGGATCGGGGCCTCGACGCTGCTGATCGAACGCGCCACCCCCACCGAGCTCGCCGAGGCCGTGGAGCGACACCGCGCCACCGTGCTGTTCACCGCGCCGACCGCCTACCGGGCGATCCTGCGCGCCGGCCAGCAGCACCGGCTGGCCACCGTGCGGCGCGCGGTGTCGGCCGGTGAGCACCTGCCCAAGCCGGTCTGGCAGGAGCTGCAGGACAAGACCGGCATCGAGTTGATCGACGGCATCGGCAGCACCGAGATGCTGCACGTGTTCATCTCGGCGTCCGACGGCGACATCCGGCCGGGCGCGACCGGCAAGGCGGTGCCCGGCTACACCGCGGCGGTGCTCGACGCCGACGGCAAGCCGGCCCCGGACGGCACCGCCGGCCGGCTGGCGGTCACCGGACCGACCGGCTGCCGTTACCTGGCCGACCCGCGGCAGGCCGTCTACGTCCAGCATGGCTGGAACGTCACCGGCGACACCTACATCCGCGACTCCGACGGCTACTTCTGGTACCAGGCCCGCAGTGACGACATGATCGTCTCCTCCGGATACAACATCGCCGCGCCCGAGGTGGAGCGTGCCCTCGAGCAGCACCCGGACGTGGTGGAGTGCGCGGTGGTCGCCCGGCCCGACGCCGAGCGCGGTTCGACGGTGCACGCCGTGGTGGTGCTGCGCGAGGGCGCTGCCCAGGACGCGGCCAAGGTCAGCGAGCTGCAGGACTTCACCAAGCAGACGATCGCGCCGTACAAGTACCCCCGTTCCATCGAGTTCGCCGCGGCGTTGCCCCGCACGTCCACCGGCAAGGTTCAACGGTTCCGGCTTCGCGAGACCGAAGCCGCGCGCTAAGCGCGCCCAGGGTCGGCCGTGCCAGCCGGCAAAAAGGTCCGGCTGGCACGGCGCCCCGAGCGCAGGAAGGAGCGACGCATGCGCATCGCAATCATCGGTGGTGGCCCCGGCGGGCTGTACTTCGCCGCGCTGGCCAAGGCGTTGGACCCCGACACCGAGATCCGGGTGTGGGAGCGCAACGCCGCCGAGGACACCTTCGGCTTCGGCGTCGTGTTCAGCGATGAGACCCTCGGCGGCATCGAGCACGCCGACCCGGTGATCTACTCCCGGATGGCCGAGCAGTTCGCCCGCTGGGACGACATCGACATCCACTTCCGCGGCACCCTGACCACGGTCGGCGGCCAGGGCTTCGCGGCCATGAGCCGCAAGAAGCTGCTGCAGTTGCTGCAGGAGCGCTGCGCCGAGCTCGGCGTGGACGTGCGGTTTCGCACCGAGGCGCCCGACGTCGACACCCTCAGCCAGGACTATGACCTGGTGCTGGCCTGCGACGGCGCGAACTCGGCGGTGCGCACCAAGTACGCCGACGTCTTCCGGCCCTCGATGGAGGTGGGCCGCAACAAGTACATGTGGCTGGGCACCGACCTGGTGTTCGAGGCCTTCAAGTTCTACATCTGCCAGACGCCGTACGGGATCATGCAGGTGCACGGCTACCCCTACGACGCCACCGGCAGCACCTTCATCGTCGAGATGCACGACGACGTCTGGCAGCGGGCCGGGTTCGCCGAGTCGGCCTCGACCACGTTCGCGCCGGGGGTCAGCGACGAGAAGTCCGTCGCCCGGGTCCAGGAGCTGATCGGTGACATCCTGGACGGCCACCAGATCCTGCTCAACAACTCCAAGTGGCAGAGTTTCAACACCATCTCCAACGACACCTGGCGAAACGGCAACGTGGTGCTGATCGGCGACGCCGCGCACACCGCGCACTTCTCGATCGGCTCGGGCACGAAGCTGGCGATGGAGGACGCGCTCGCGCTGGTCGCCTGCCTGCACGAGCATCCCGACGTGCCGACCGCGGTGCAGGCCTATGAGGCCGAACGCCGTCCGGTGGTGCTGTCGACCCAGCGCGCGGCCCGGGCCAGCCTGGACTGGTTCGAGAACATCAGCCACTACGTCGACCAGTCGCCGGAGCAGTTCGCGTTCAACATCGTCACCCGCAGCCGCCGCATCACCTATGACAACCTGCGGCTGCGCGACCCGGAGTTCGTGGCCGGCATGGACGCCTGGTACTCGCGGCACGAGCGGGATCGTTACGGGGCCGACGGGTTCGACCAGGCTGATCCGGCCGGCCAGCCTGACCGGGCGGCGGCCGAGGATGCCGCCCCGCCGATGTTCCACCCGTTCCGGCTCGGCCGGCTGGAGCTGAAGAACCGGGTGGTGGTCTCGCCGATGGACACCTACTCAGCGGTCGACGGCATGCCGACCGACTTTCACCTGGTGCACCTGGGCTCCCGGGCACTCGGCGGGGCCGGGCTGGTGATGACCGAGATGATCTGCGTGTCACCCACAGCGCGGATCACCCCGGGTTGCTCCGGCATCTACACCCCGGAACAGGAGCAGGCCTGGGCGCGGGTGGTGGACTTCGTCCACAGCCAGAGCACCGCCAAGATCGGCATCCAGCTCGGCCACTCGGGCCGCAAGGGCTCGACCAAGCTGATGTGGGAGGGCATCGACGAGCCGCTGCCGGACGGCAACTGGGAAATCGTCGGCCCGTCGCCGCTGCCCTACACACCGGCCAGCCCCGCGCCGCGCGAGCTGACCCAGGCCGAGCTGGACGAGATCAAGGCCGACTTCGTGGCCTGCGCCGAGGCCGGCGCCCGCGCCGGTTTCGACATGCTCGAACTGCACTGCGCGCACGGCTACCTGCTGTCCTCGTTCCTGTCCCCGCTGTCCAACGTCCGCACCGATCACTACGGCGGCGAGCTGGCCAACCGGATGCGCTACCCGCTCGAGGTCTTCGACGCGGTGCGTGCCGCCTGGCCCGCCGAGCGCCCGGTCAGCGTGCGGATCTCGGCGACCGACTGGTACGAGGGCGGCAACGACATCGAGGCGGCGGTCGAGATCGCCCGGGCGTTCGCCGAGCACGGCTCCGACGCCATCCACGTCTCGACCGGTCAGGTGGTCAAGGACGAGAAGCCGGCCTACGGGCGCAGTTACCAGACGCCGTATGCCGACCGGATCCGCAATGACCTCGGCGAGCGCTACGGCGTCGCGGTGATCGCGGTCGGCGCCATCGCCTCCTTCGACGACGTCAACTCGGTGCTGCTGGCCGGTCGCGCCGACCTGGTGGCGGTCGGCCGGCCGCACCTGTACGACCCGCATTGGACGCTGCACGCCGCCGCCGAGCAGGAGTACCGCGGCCCCGGCGCGGACTGGCCGGCGCAGTACCGCGCCGGCAGCCGCAAGCCGCCGACCGGCCGCACCGACGGGCCCCGGCCACGGCTGACCCTGATTCGCGAACCGGACCCGGGCACCCGGCACGCTCGCTGGCGCCCGGCCCGCTGAGCACGCGCCTCGGATGGCGCCGGCACGACGTTGCACCCTGACTGTTGAACAGGCTGTACTGTCGCCCGGCGGCCGAAATTCGGGTGAGAATGGATTGACTGAAGGGACGTCATGGCAGACACCGTGGGCACATCCTTGGAGAAGGCCAGCGGCCAGCTGCAGAAACTCGTGACGCACGTAGTGCAGGAGGGCCTTGGACCTATCACTGGATCCGCTGCCTACGCACTCGATCGTCTCGCGCGGACGCGGCCCGGACAGGCGGATCTCGGCGTCAGCACTGCGCCACCGGGCAGCACGGGGACTGTGGTGGGTGGAGACAGCGGTGACGGCGGTGACCCCGAGGCAGCGATCCGGCGCATCATTCGTGAGTCCGTTGCCGCGTCTGGAACGCAGGGTTTCATCACGGGGCTGGGTGGCCTGATGACGCTGGCGGTGAGCCTGCCTGCCAACATGGCCGGCAGCCTGATCATCAACGCCCGGATGGTCGGAGCGATTGCTTATCTGCGCGGTTACAAGCTCGACGATCCGCACACCCAAGCCATGATCATGTTGACGGCTGCCGGTAGCAGCGCGCAGGCCGTTCTGTCTGAACTCGGAGTTGTGATCGGAAAGCAGGCCGCCAAGCAGGCGATCGCCGCGGTGCCGATGGCAGTGATCCACAAGATCAACGCAAAGGCCGGGTTCTACCTTCTCGCCAAGTACGGCACGAAGAGATCTGCCGTCACCCTTGCCAAGATGATCCCCGGAGTCGGGGGCGTCATGGGCGGCGGGGTAGACGCAACCGCCACCCGCGCAATCGGGCAAGCAGCCAAGAAGGTTTTCCCCGCCTAGCCCAAGGCGGACTTATGCGGCGGGTCGGCGCCGACCTGAACTCGGGCCTTCCGGTGGCAAGGTCGATCGCGTAGAAGCCGGGTTGACGCGTACGCCTATCAGGCGCACACTTGAGATATGTCCGTGATGAAAGATTCTCGCCTCGCCGTTCGTCTGACCTCGGATCAGGATGCCTTGATACGTCGCGCAGCCGAGGTCGCAGGCACCAGCATCACTGACTTCACGGTTGAAGCGGCCGTGTCCCATGCCCGTGACGTCCTGGTCGATCGGCGGTTGTTCGTGCTCGACGACGCCGCGTGGCAGGAGTTTCTTGCCGTCCTGGATCGGCCGGTGGCGCCCAAGCCGAGGTTGGAGAAGCTGTTCGCCAGCGAGTCGATCTTCGAGTGAGCGGGTACTCGACTCCACGGCCTATTGGCAGCGAGGACGACCTCGCGGATTTCGACAGCGGCGAACCCAGTCTGGACGAGTGGCTGAGGAAGCGATCGGTAATCAACCAGGCGACTGGCGCATCCCGCTGCTTCGTGACCTGCCGCGACGGGCGCGTGGTCGGCTACTACGCGCTGGCGACAGGCAGTGTTCAGCGATTGGCGGCCACCCCGCGGGTGGGCCAGGGGATGCCTGAGCCGATCCCGGTGGTGCTGCTCGGCCGCTTAGCGGTGGACCTGAAGGAGCAGGGCCGTCGACTGGGCAGCCAACTGCTGCGTGACGCGATCGCTCGCACGGTAGCCGCGGCTGAGATCGTCGGAATTAGGGCGCTGCTGGTCCATGCGTTGCACGAGCGCGCACGCGAGTTCTACCTGCACTACGACTTCGAGCAGTCCCCGACCGACCCGCTGCATCTGATGTTGCTCATGAAGGACGCTCGCAAGATCGTCGGAAGGCCGGGTTAGACATCACAGCGCCGGCGCGGGCTGCCGGGCGCTCGCGGAGCCGGCTACTGCGACGGTTCGCTGCCATCGTGCGGGAGCGAGCTGGCCAGCGCGTCGAGGATCAGGTTGAGCCCGAACTCGAACTCCGCGCCGAAGTCATAGCCCGGCTGCATGATGTGCTGGGTGGTGAACTCGAACAGGTGCGGGTACTCATCGACCGGGAACCGCCGCACCATCTCTTCGGCGAGGTCGGCGACGCTCTCGGGGCCGTGGATGGGCAGCGCGGTCTCTGACATCGCGAAGCCGTACAGGTAGCTGTCGATCAGGGCGAAGGCGTGGGCGGTCTGCTCGACGGTGAAGCCCGCCCCGCGCAGGGCGCCGATGACCGCGTTGTGGTGTCGCAGGGTGGCCGGGCCGGCGTTGAGACGCGACTGCAGCAGCACGGTCGCCCAGGGATGGCGCCGAAGCACCTCGCGGGCCGAGTCGGCTCGCCGGCGCATCTGTTTGCGCCAATCGCCGCCGGGCTCGGGTAGTTCGAACTCGCTGAAGACCAGGTCGACGATGCCGTCGAGAATCTCGTCCTTGTTGGCCACGTAGTGGTAGACCGACATCGGCTTGACCCCGAGTTCCTGGGCCAGCGTGCGGATCGTGAGAGCCGCGATGCCGCCGGCGTCGGCCACCGCGACCGCGCCGCGCAGCACCCGGTCCCGGCTGAGCGGCACCCGCTCGACAGCTCCGCCGTCCTCCACTGCCTTAGCCGCTGACTTGCGCGCTGCCTTCGCCATCACACCCCTGATCCTAGCGGTTTCGTACTAAGTACTTTACAGCATCGTACTTAGTACTATAGAGTCCCGTACTTAGTAAGGCAGAGTCGTCGTCACGATCCGAGCGGCCGGCCCGAACCCGAACTTCTCGCAACTTCAAGAAAGGCATGAACATGATCGAGGTAGAGAATCTCAGCAAGCGTTATGGCGCGAAGCTCGCGGTGGACGGGCTGAGTTTCGTGGTCCGGCCGGGGATGGTGACCGGATTCCTGGGCCCGAACGGGGCCGGTAAGTCGACCACGATGCGGATGATCGCCGGGCTGGACGAGCCGAGCTCGGGTCTGGTGCGGGTCAACGGCCGTGACTACCGGACTGCCGGCGCGCCGATGGCCGAGCTGGGGGTGCTGCTGGAGGCCCGGGCGGTGCACACCGGCCGGTCAGCGCGCAACCACCTGCTGGCGCTGGCCCAGACCAACGGCATCAGCCGCCGCCGGGTGGAAGAGGTGATCGAGGCGGTCGGGCTGGCGCAGGTGGCCGGCAAGCGGGCCGGCGGGTTCTCCCTCGGGATGGGCCAGCGGCTGGGCGTGGCCTCTGCCCTGTTGGGCGAGCCGAAGACCGTGGTGCTGGACGAGCCGGCCAACGGCCTGGACCCCGAAGGGGTGCTGTGGATGCGCACCATGCTCCAGGGCCTGGCCGCCGACGGGCACACGGTGTTCGTCTCGTCCCACCTGATGAGTGAGATGGCGCTGACCGCGACCCGGCTGATCGTGATCGGCCGGGGCCGGCTGATCGCCGACACCACGGTGCAGGAGTTCGTCGCCCGCGCCTCCAGCAGCACGGTCATGGTCCGCACGCCCGAGGCGGCTCGGCTGCGCGGCCTGCTGCTGTCCCCCGACATCACCGTCACCGAGCAGCAGCCCGACCTGCTGCGGATCGACGGCCTGACCGCCGAGCAGATCGGCGTCATCGCCTGGCAGGCGCAGTTGCCCATCTATGAGCTGGCCACCCGACAAGCCTCACTGGAGGAAGCTTTCATGACCTTGACCCGCGACTCCGTCGACTACCGTTCCACCGCGATCGCAACCGCCGCGGCGGTGGCGGCATGACCACCACCCTCGCGCCCAGCACCTCCACGCCGGCCACTACCCGTCGCGGCGCCGAGCTACGGGTGACCCGCTCGCGGGTGCTGCTGTCGGAATGGACCAAGTTCCGCTCGCTGCGCTCGACGCTGCACACGCTGCTGCTCGCCGTCCTGCTCATGATCGGCCTCGGCGCCATGTTCACCGCCATCGCCGCTCACCAGCCCGACGGCTTCAACCCCGGCGAGAACGCGATCTCGACCAGCCTGACCGGCACCTTCTTCGCCCAACTGGCCATCGGCGTGCTCGGGGTCCTGGTGATCAGCGGTGAGTACAGCACCGGGATGATCCGCGCCTCGCTGACGGTGGTGCCGAGTCGGCTGCCGATGTTGTGGGCCAAGGTGTCGGTGTTGGCCACAGCGGTGTTGGTCACCATGCTGATCACCAGCTTCACCTCGTTCTTCCTCGGCCAGGCGTTGCTCAGCGAGCGGCACCTGGACGCCTCGCTGGCCGACCCGGGCGCGCTGCGATCGATCTTCGGTGCGGCGCTGTACCTCACCGTCGCGGGTATCACCGGACTGGCCCTGGGGGCGTTGCTGCGCAACGCCGCCGCCGCGATCTTCACCTTCGTCGCGGTCTTCTTCGTGATCCCACCGCTGACGATGCTGCTGCCCGCCTCGCTCTCGGACCACTTCGTCCAGTACCTGCCCTCCAACGCCGGCGCGATGATGCTCAACGGCACCTTCGGGGTCGCCAACCCGCTGTCGCCCTGGACCGGGTTCGCGGTGATGTGCGGCTACGCGGTGGTCCTGCTCGCTCTCGCCGGATGGCGGCTGCGCCGCCTCGACGCCTGAGCCTGATCCCTGTCTGATCCCGGTGCGCCAGGTGTCAACCCGGCGCACCGGGTGTCGTATCAGCGCCACCCACGGCCGTTCGTAGCGCTGCTCCGTACCCCCTCAGCCTGCGGGCCGTGCTCGGACCGCCGAGGCCACGGTCGCGCTCTTGCCGCAACTAAATACTTTATTATAATGTAGCGACTTGATTCTCGGATGAGCGGAAGGGCTCCCGATGACGATCGTCGCCACCCAGCCCCGACTGGGCGGGATCCTGCGCCTCTTCGGGCCGGGAAGCATGGACCATGTGGACCCGGCCAGTTCGTACTATGCCCTTTCCGGTCAAGTGATCAGGCTGTTCGCCCGGCAGCTGTTCACTTACCCGTGCGAGCCCGACCTCCGCGATCCGCGGGCCATCATCCCGACCCCGGACGTCGCCGCGGAGCTTCCGAACCGGGCCAACGGCGGCATCAGCTCCGACGGCACTGTCTATACCATCCGGTTGCGGCCGGGGGTGTACTGGAACACCGAGCCGGCGCGCGAGGTGACGGCCTCCGACTTCGTGCGCGGCTTCAAGCGGATGTGCTGCCCGCTCACCCGGGCGGGTGCGATCGCGTACTACACCAGCACCATCCGGGGGATGGCCGAGTTCTGTGATCGCTACCAGGAGGCGGTCGGCGAGGGCGCGAGCGCGCGGGAGCTCGCGGCGTTCCAGAACACCCACCAGATCTCGGGACTGCACGCGCCGGACTCGCGAACGCTGGTCTTCGAGCTGATCCGGCCGGCGAACGACTTCTTCAACATCCTGGCCATGCCGTTCGCCTCGGCGGCCCCCGTCGAGTACGACGCCTACGTTCCGGACAGCCCGGAGTTCCGGCGCGGCACCATCTCCAACGGTCCCTACCAGCTCGATCACTACGTCCACGGCCGCTACCTGCGGATGTCGCGCAATCCCGCGTGGCGCCAGGACGCCGACCCGGTCCGCCACCAGTACCTCGACGGCGTCGAGGTCGTGATGGAGAAGGCGACGCCCGAGCAGGTCCGCGAGGTCATCGCCGCCGGCGAGGCCGACCTGTCCTGGGCCTCACCGGTCACCGAGCCGTACGCGGTGCCGCCGACCGATCCCGGCAACGACCTCGGCTACGCCCTGAACCCCTACCTGGTGTTCAACACCCGCAGTCCGAACTGCGACGGCGCCACCGGCAAGCTGGCGGTCCGGCAGGCGATCGCGTACGCCGTCGACAAGATGGCCATCGCCGACATCTTCCACGACCTCGAGGCCGGCACCGTGATGCGGCCGGCGCGCAGCGTCATCCCGCCGGGCAACGACGGCCACTGCGGTGTCAACCTCTACCCCACGCCGGGTGATCGCGGTGATCCGGAACGGGCTCGCGCGCTGCTGCGCCAGGCCGGTTACCCCGACGGCCTCACCCTGATCGCCCTGCACCGGGACGTCGACGCCAACCCCAAGGTCGCCCGGTCCTACGCCGCCGACCTGGCCAGGTGCGGGATCACCACCAAGCTGGTGCCGGTCGGGCACGACGCCTACTACGAGTTCCTGCAGAACCCGGCGAACGCGATCGCCGGGGCCTGGGACATCTCGGCGCCGTCCTGGACCCCGGACTGGTTCGGCAACAACGGGCGGGCCTTCCTGCAGCCGATGTTCCAGACCAATGAGTCCCGTGGCACCAGCAACTACGGGCTCTACAGCAACCCCGACGTCGACCGCCTGATCTTCCAGGCGCTGGCCACCCCCGATCGTGACCGGGCAAAACAGATCTGGCAGCAGGTCGACCTGCAGGTGATGGCGGACGCGGCGATCGTCCCGCTGCTCGTGCACGCCCCGACGATCCCGCACCTGTCCGGCAGCCGGGTCCGCAACGCCATCGCGATGCCGACGGTAGACCGGTGGTTCGACCTGTCCAACCTCTGGCTGGACCCACCGGACTGACCTTCGCGCACCGGCCTTCGCGCACCGGCCTCCGAGCACCGACCTTTGGCGCACCGGCCCCCGAACGCAGGCACCCACCCGGAACGAGGAAGAGGCGATGACGACAGTCCGAACCAGCGACCCGCGTGCCGGCCGGGCGGGCGAGCGGCCACGCGACGGCGGCGTCCTGAGCCTGGTGGGCGCCGGGGATGTCGATCACCTGGACCCCGCGCTGGCCTATCACACCGTGACCAGGCCCATCATGCGCGCCTGCACCCGGCAGCTGGTCACCTACCGCGCCACCGGCGACCACGACCGGGCCGGTGACCTGGTGGCCGACCTGGCGACCGCGGCCGACGGTCCCTTCGACGACGAGGGCAGGCAGTACCGCTTCACGCTCAAGGCCGGCGTCAAGTGGAACGCCGGCCAGCACGGCCGCGAGATCACCGCGGCCGACGTCGTGCGGGGCATCAAGCGCCTTGCCCACCCGATGGCGCCGAGCCCGGGTTTGCCCTACTACCTGAGCACCATCGAGGGACTGGTGGAGTTCCGGGACGCCCTCCTCGCGATCGAGCGCCGGGCCGGCGCCCCTGAGAGCCGGGCGGCGGCGATCGCCGAGTTTCTCGAGACCGCCGAGGTCAGCGGCCTGAGGGTGCAGGACGAGCGCACCGTGGTGTTCTCGACCGTGCAACCGTCCTCGGACTTCCTCAACATCCTCGCGCTGCCGTTCGCGACCCCGGCGCCGGTCGAGTACCTGGCGCACGTGCCCGGCAGCGCCGAGATCGAGCAGCGGCTGATCTCCAACGGCCCGTACCGGATTGTCGAATACCGTCCAGGCACCGGGATCCGGCTCGAGCGCAACCCGGCCTGGGCTCCGGAGACCGACGAGGCCCGCGCGGCGCACGTCGACGCCATCGAGGTCCACGAAGGGCTCACCGAGGACGAGGCCTACCAGCAGGTGATGAGCGGCGCCGCGGACCTGCTGTGGGATTCCCAGCCACCGACCGAGCGGCTGCCCGAGCTGTTCGTCACCGAGGACCCGCGCCTGGAGATCTACCTCGCCGGCCTGCTGAGCCCGTACCTGGTGATCAACTTCTTGAGCCCCAACGAGGGCGGTGCGACCAGTGACCTCAGGGTCCGGACGGCGCTGCAGTACGCCGTCGACAAGCAGGCCGTCTCCGCGATCTGGGGCGGGCCACGGCTCAACACCATCGCCCACCAGGTGCTACCGCCGCTGAGCGCCGCCCGCCGGGAGCTGCGACCCTACCCGACCGAGAATGACACCGGCGACCCCGAGCGCGCCCGCCGGCTGCTGGCCGAGGCAGGCTATCCCGACGGGCTGCGGTTGAGATTGGTGTTTCGCAACCAGGACATCCATCCCGACACCGCCGAAGCGGTCCGGCTCGCGCTGGCCCGTGCCGGAGTGCGGGTCGAACTCGTCCCGGCGCCGATCGAGGAGTTCTTTGCCGGCTACCTCGGCTCGGCGGCGGCGGCCCGCGCCGGGGCCTGGGACATCGCGCTCACCGGATGGGAGCCCGACTGGAACGGCAACAACGCGCGGGTGTACCTGCAGGCGTTGTTCGACAGCGCCAGCGTGTCCGACAACGACGACTGGGGCACCAACTTCGGTCACTACAGCAGCCCGCGGACGAACGAGCTGCTCAAGGCCGCGCTCAGCTGCCCCGACCCGGACGAGGCCAACCGGCTGTTCGCCCAGGCCGAGGAGGAGGTGCTGCGCGACAGCGCCGTGGTGCCGATCCTGTTCGCGCACCAGTACTGGCTGCACTCCTCGCGGGTGCGCGACTGGCTGCCCTATCCGGTGCTCAACGGCGACCTCACCAACCTCTGGCTCGCCCGGACGTGAAACCCGAATACCCCGCGGCGATCGGGCCATTGAACGTCACCGCCGAAAGCCGGACACCACCCGACGCCTCGATCGAGGCCTTCGTCGCCGGGCTGCCCAAGGTCGAGCTGCACCTGCATCTGATCGGGTCGGCCACGCCCGACTCGCTGGTCAGGCTCGCCCGCCGGCATCCGGACGGCGGGGTGCCCACCGACCTCGACGCGCTCGCCCGGTGGCTGCGGTTCACCGACTTCGCGCAGTTCGGCGCGGCGTACGGCAAGATCAGCAGGTTGGTGACCGGCGGGGACGATCTGCTCGCCCTGATCGGAGGGCTGGCCGAGGCGCTGGCGGCCAGCGCGGTGCGCTACGCCGAAGTGACCGTGACGCCGCTGACCCACCTGCGCAACGGCCTGCGGCCCGACGAGCTCGCGGACGCGCTGGGCCTCGGCCGGGCGCGGGCAGCACGCGACTGCGACGTGGAACTCGGCTGGATCTTCGACGTCTCCGGCGATCTGGGTCCGCCGGCGGCAGCCGACACCCTGCGCTGGGTGCTCGGCCATCAGCCGCCGGGCACCGTCGGCTTCGGCCTCGGTGGACCCGAACGGGACGTCCCCAGGGCCGCGTTCAAAGACGCCTTCGAACAGGCAGTCGCGGCCGGGCTGCACAGCGTTCCGCACGCCGGCGAGACCGAGGGGCCGCACAGCGTCTGGTCCGCGCTGCGCGAGCTCAAGGCCGAGCGGATCGGTCACGGCATCAGCAGCGTCACCGACCCGCTGCTCCTGGAGCACCTGGCGGCCGGCGGTGTCGCGCTGGAGGTCTGCCCGACCTCGAACGCCCGCACCGGAGCCGCCACCATCGAGAACCACCCGTTGCCCGCGTTGCTGCGCGCCGGCGTGCGGGTGAGCCTGGCGACCGACAACCCCGGCCTGTTCAACACCAGCCTGAACAACGAGTACCTGCTGTGCCACCACGCGCTGCGGCTCAGCCGTGCGCAGCTGGTGACACTGGCCCGCACCGGCGCCGAGGCGGCCTTCTGCTCGTCGGCTCAGCGGCGGCGGATCCTCGATGAGATCAACGCGTTCGCCCACGAGAACGAGGCGTCAGTCAACGCGGATCGCCCTGATCAGCACGGATCGACAGGATCCTCGCTGCCGGCGGTGAGCTCATCGAGGTCCACCTCGACGGCGCGCAACTGGCCGGCGGAGTAGTCGCAGTACCAGAGCCGGCGGCCGTCCCAGGTGAGACCGGTGGGGTTACCGGCGACCGGGATCACCCTTACGATCCGGCCCGATTCCGGGTCCAGCACGTTGAGCCGGGCCTCGGGGTGATTGGCGAAGATGACCGACCCGCCGGCGACCGTGACGTCGGCGACGTCCTCGTTGACCTCGATGCTGAGGATCGCCTCGTGGTCGCCGTGCCGGCGCAGGTCGATCACCGGCGGGTCCTGATAGCCCATCCACATCCCGCCGGGGGTGTCGTGCACGCCGCACAGCTCCGCACCCGGCCGCGGGTTGGGATACTCCTCGAACACCCTTCCGGTATAGGGCTCCAGCACGCGCAGCCGCTTGTCGCCGTCGACGACCTGCACGAGCCGGGTGCCGCCGTCGGCGGCCGTCAGCCCGGTCCGGACGCCGGGACAGGGCAGCCGGGTCACCACGGCGCCGTTCACCGGGTCGACGGCGGTGATCGCCTCGAGGCCGGCGTCGGAGTACCAGAGCAGCCCGTCCAGCCAGGCCAGGCCGCACAGCTGGTCGCCTTCCACCGGGAGCGCGCTCGCCCCGCTGGTCATGACACGCTCGCTGGGGCGGCGCGGACGATGCTGCAGTCAAGCTGCCAGTCGGCCGCGATGCGCACATCCGCCGGGCGCTTGATCCTCACCTCGAGGGACGTGCCGGGACGCACCGGGGTGTGCCGCAGTGGCCACACCCACACCGCCCAGTTGCAACCGGGGTAACCGGGGTGGTTGGACAGGCTCACCCCGTCGGCCAGCGTCGCCTCGAAGTAGCCGATGACGGCGTGCAGCGTCCCGGGTTCGGTGATGTCAAGGCGCAGCCGCTCGGGCATGGCCGCCGGGTCGGCTCCGAGCACCTCGTCCGCGGCGATCACCGGCGCGCTCAGCGCCAGCGGCCGGCGGGTGAAGAAGTGCAACTGGGCGGCGGGCGGTGCGTAGTCCTGCACCGGGCTCAGCGAGTAGCCCCAGAAGTCATCGGACCACACCCCCCAGCCCTCGGCGTCGAACTGGATGGCCTGGAAGCGGGTCTCGACGCGCTGGGGGATCACCCGCCCGCCCGGCTTCAGATGCCGTCGGGCCACCTCCGCCACGACCTCGGCCATCTGCTCCTCAGGGCCCAGGTTGCCCATCATCTCCGAGACGATGACGTCCACGTCGGTCGGCAGCCGCACCGTGCGGGCGTCACCCTGGATGATCGTCACCCGGCCTTCGAGGTGATTGCGCTTGGCGATCGCGACCGCCAGGGCGGCGACCTCCGGAGAGCCTTCGATCGCGTACACGTGGACGGCCCCGTGCCGCAGCGCGAGCAGCGACAGGATGAGGGTGCCGGAGCCGACGTCCACCACGATGTCACCGGGGCGCACCGTCTGGCGCAGTGCCTGGTCATAGGCGTGCAGCCGGACGCTGTCACCGAGCATCACCTGATGCATGATCAGCGCATCCTGATCCACCGGGCACCTCCTGTCATCCGTTTCCGACGCCGCGTGCCGTCAGCTCGCGCCCGCGATCGGCGCGAGGTGAGCATCGACGTCCTTCCAGCCTGCGGCCTCGCCGCGTTCGTTGTCGAGCCGCCCGTCGTCGAGCCACAGCGCGCTGAGGTCATAGCCGTAGCCGAGCGCCGGCATCGGGATCGCGTTACGCACCCTGGCACCGCGCCGGGGCCCGGCGACCGGGGCGCGGAACAGGATCGGAACCACGGCGGCCTGCTCCAGCACCCGCCGCTGCACCTCCTGCCACGCCGCGAGCGCTGTCGCCGGCGCCTCGGTGGCCGCTGCCAGCGCCCGCTGGATCGACTCGTCGACCTCCGGATCGCTGAATCCGCCCAGGTTGTCCTCGGCGCCGGTCTCGAACAGTGGTTGCAGGAAGACCCGGCTGTTGCGGTAGTGCCAGTCCGCGGAATGGGAGCTCAGCATCAGGTCCCACCCTGTCGCGGGCTCGGGATGCCGGTGGTGGCGCAGCTGGTGGTAGTCGCCGCGGTCCAGCCCGATCAGTCGCAGCTGGATACCCGCCCCGGCCAGCGCCGCGGCGCACGCGGCCAGCACGTCCTGTTCGGGCTCACCCAGCTGATGGACGGCAGTCAACTCCAGGCCGGCCGGGTAGCCGGCCTGGTCGAGCAGCGCTCGGGCCAGCTCGGGCCGGCCGTGGGCGGCGCGGGCGTCAACCGGGATGTCCTGGTGCGCGTCGTTGTTCGGCGGCACCACCGACTGCGCGATCCGGGCTTCGGCGCCGTCCCCCCGGCGGCACAGCTCGAGGATCGCGGTCCGGTCGATGCCGGCGGCGATCGCGCGCCGCACCCGCACATCGCCGAGTGCGGCCGCCCCACCGGCGACGTTGAACACCAGGTACGGATCGAGGTCCCAACTGAGCGTGCCGGCCGGATCGGCATGGCTTTGCGCCGGCAGGGCGCGCGCCGGGGCGCCCCATGGCAGGTCGGCGTGCCCGGCCTCGATCCGGTCGGCGATCTCGCGGGGGCCGGCCGCCCCGACGGTGATCTCGATGGCGTCCAGGTGGCGCCCGCGCACCGGGTCGGACTCCGGCAGCCAGGCCGGGTTGGGTTCGAGCCGCAGCTGCTTGCCGGGCAGGTGGTGAGCCACCCGGTACGGCCCGTTCGATCGGAGGTTGCGGTGCGACTCCGGGCTGCCGGGCACCAGGGCGTCGTACTCCGCCGGGGCCGCGGAGGCGCCGATCAGGGCCAGCATGTGGGTGAAGTCGGGTGACGCGCGGAGCAGCTCGATCACCAGCGTCTGGTCGTCGAGGACGAAGATCCCGGGGATCTCATGCGCGTTCTGGTACGCGGCGAACTGCTCGGCCGTGGCGGTGGGCGGCACCGCCGCGGCGAAGCCGTCGCAGAACTGGGCCATCCCCCTGATCACGCTGCCGAAGTAGCTGCGGGCCGCGGACCGGGCCCGCGTGCCTGCCACCCGCTTGAAGCCCCGAACGAAGTCCTGCGCCGTCACCTCGCGAGGCGGTGAGGTGTCCCAGCAGACCTGTGGCCGCAGGTGCAGCACGTAGCTGCGGTGGCTCGCGCCGAGTCCGGCGTTGTAGGTCGAGGGCACCGCAAGCGCGACGTCGGGCACCGGCGCCACCGACTGCCAGTTCCGCAGGTCGGCATGCGGCTGGTAGCTGAGCAGCTGGCGGGAGAGCAGCCGCAGGATCGCGCGGGTCTGGCGGTGAGCGGCGGCCGGATCGAGGTGATCGATGTCGCCAGGCCCGTAGAGCCGCAGGACGCCGCCGGCGCGGGGGCGCTCAGCCCGAACGGCGGCAGCGCTCGGCGCGCTCACGCGAGTTCCTCGGCCACGGCGGCGATCCGGGCCACCGCCTGATCGATCTCCTCGACGTCGTTGAAGATGTGCGGGCTGATCCGGGCGGCGTAATGCTGATGCGGCGAGTGCGGCACGTCGAACTCGGTCCAGCGGACCCAGATCCGGTGCTCGGCGGCGAGCCGGTCGGTCAGCGCGCTGATCTTCTTGACGTTCCAGTGGTCGGCCGGCTCGCGGAACGGGTTGAAAGCGATCAGCGGGCTGCGCAGGCCAGGGTCGGTGACCGGGGAGTACATGGCCTGCTCGCCGAAGCGGTCGAGGACCCGCTCGCGGGCGTGGTCACCGAGTTCCATCACCCGGCGCTCGATCCGGTCCCGACCGATCTCGTCCCACAGCTGACAGGCCTTGGCCAGCGCCGCGCCGCGGGCGATATTCGCGCTGCCGGCGCTTTGCAGGTAGTCGCCGATGTCATAGCTCTCGACCGAGGTGCCCGACCTGGGCGGCGGGCTGCCGATCATCGGGTACCAGGTGGAGATCACCGGCCACAGGGTGGGCAGCGGCAACGGGTTGTACTCGGGAAACACCTTGTTCCTGACGTACAGGATCCCGCTGCCCAGCGGCCCGCACTGGTACTTCGAGCCGGAGCAGGCGATGAAGTCCGCCCCGGAGGCACGCAGGCTCTCCTCGAGCATCCCCGATATCAGCGCGCCGTCGACCACGGTGCTGATGCCGTGTCGTTGCGCCAGCTGGCACAGCGCGCGCAACGGCATCATGGTCCCGGTCCACAGGCTGATCGCCGAGAACGCGAATACCTTGGTACGCGGCGTGATGGCCTGCTCGAAGAGCGCCACGATCTCCTCAGCCGTTGCCCGGTGACCCGACGGCGGGGTCAGCACCTTCAGCACCAGGCCGTGCCGGTTGCGCACCAGATTGAGGTTGGACAGCACCGAATAGCACTCGTGCGTCGTCACGACCGCTTCGTCGCCGGCGTGCAGGTCCAGGCCGTTGATCACCCGGGCGACCGCCTCGGTCGCGTTGTGACTGATCACGATCTCGTCGCCGTCGACCCCGTAGGAGCCGGCGATGGCGGCTCGGTACTCGGTGAACATCGTCGGGCGATAGACGTCCACCAGCCCGCCCGCCCACTGGCGGGTGACCCGGTCGTACTCGTCCTCGACGGCGTGCGGCAGCACCCCCACCGTGCCGGTGTTGAGGTGGACGACGCCGGGCTCCAGCGCGAACAGCCGCCTGAGGTCGTCCCAGCTGGCATCCCGCGGCCGCTCCGGGCGCTGGTCGCCGTCGCTGCGCACGTCGGGCGAGCCGGGCCCGGCGAGCTCGTGCTGGAGGTTCTCGGTGTATGTCACTACGTCGGCCTCCGACTGACAGCGCCCCTGACGACGACCCGGCTTGACTATACGCAAAGCACTATGTTTTTCAAGCAAAATCATCCGGGCTGCAAGCCTTGCTCAGCAGCGACCGCCCACTGGCCGCTTATCAGCGGATCACATAGGCAACCAGCCATAGCAAGAGCCGTCGCTCGTCGCGCCGGACCGGGTCGGCCAGCGGGCGGCCGATTGACAGGCCCATTCTGAAAACTATATTAAACAATAGTACAAGTTCTGCGCGACGCGAAAGGGAATGCCGTGTCTACCACCGAACTGCCCGCAGTCAAGGACGCCGGAGATCACTACGACCAGATGGGCGGCCTCATCGAGATCATGGGCGGCAACATCCACGTCGGCTACTGGACCGACGAGGACGATCGAACGCCGCTGCTCGAAGCCATCAACCGCCTCACCGACATCGTGGGGGGCAAGCTCGATCTTCAGCCGGGACAGCGCCTGCTCGATATCGGCTGCGGCGTCGGCGTGCCCGCGATCCGGCTGGGGCAGCGCGTCGAGGCCGAGATCATCGGTGTCACGATCAGCCACTGGCAGGTGCGGGAGGCGACCCGCCGGGTCCAAGCCGCCGGGCTGCGCGGCCAGGTCAGGATCGAGCACGGCGACGCCGCGGCCCTGAACCACCCGGACGGCAGCTTCGACGCGGTGCTGATGTTCCAGGCGCTGCACCACGCCGCCGACCGCGGTCAGTGGCTTGACGAGATGGTCCGGGTGGCCCGGCCGGGCGCTCGCATCGTGCTCACCGAGTTCATCGAAGAGATCCCGCTGACCGTCGAGGAGACCCAGATCCTGCTCGCGGGCGCGATGCAGCCGCCGCTGCGCTATGACGACATGCTCGACGCGGTCCGGGCCACCGGCATGGTGATCGACGATGTGATCGACTGCGGCGACCGGATCAGGCGCTCCTACCCCGCGTACTTCGACCGGTTGGAGCGCCATCGCGACGAGCTCATCGCCAGCTTCGGCGAGGAGCGCATCCAGGAGCAGCAGGACGCTATGGGCATGCTGCTGCCGATCTACCGCGACAAGATCGGATACCTGATCATCACCGGCCACAAGCCTGCCTGACGCGGGGCCGGGCAGCCGGCGAAGGCTGGAAAACACTCTAGACAGTTACTATATAAAAAAGTAGTATCCGAAGAAGCAGGCTGCGATCCTCTCTCCGACGGCGACAGCATCGTCCGTCCCCACACCAACCCACCTGAGTCAACTGGAGATGACATGAGTGTTTCCGGTCCCGAGACTTACGAGTCGCTGAACCTCGAACCCCAACCCATCCGGCCCCACATCCTCGCTGCCGCCACGGTGGTGTTCGGCGAGGACTACTACACCGGCCAGCGAGAGACGATCAACCTCTCCGGCTTCGTGCAGCTGAACAAGTGGCCGATGCCCGGCTTCGAGCACCGCGTGGACGAGAAGGGCTACGCCGAGTTCGACCTTGAGCTGATCAGCGCTCCCGAGGTCGGCATCAAGGGCTACAGCTACGTTCTCAACGACCGCATCCAGATCCTGTCCAACCCGTTCCTGCCCAACACCGGGCACATTCGCCAGATCGTGCCGGGCAAGAACTTCCCCGCGAACTTCTTCATCCGCCGGTTCGGCATCCTGGAGACCAGCTCGATGCGGCTCGCTCACCGCGACGTCATCGAGATCCTTGGCACCGTCGACCACATCCCGCCGTACAAGAAGCCGCTGACCGGTCCCTACCTCGGCGAGCCTCGCGGCGACGGGCCGTTCGACGTCCTGCAGGCGCCGAACGTGGTACGCGGCATCAACCTGCCCGAGGCCTGGTACCCGTCCAACGACGACAACCAGCCGGTCGGGATCACCCCGTCGGTGTTCTTCGCGCCGAGCGCCGGTCCGTGCATGTCGATGCTGGTCGACCCGTCGATCATCATGCAGTCCTCGATGGAGGGCCAGATCAAGGTCGAGCTCAACGGCAAGACCGTGAGCATCGACATCGCCGGTGAGTACGAGAAGGCCGCGGGTGGCGAGCTGCTGCTGTTCGGCCCGGAGAAGCACCACGACGGTGACGGCGTCCTGGCCCAGCTCGCCCGCGTCGCGATGGTCGGCCACTGCCCGGAGCTGGGCGGGCGCGTGATGCTGCGGGCCAGCTGGCCCAAGGTGTCGGGCGGCACCTTCGGCGAAGGCCACGAAGAGAGCCTGAGCCGGGTGAAGTACCCGAGCGCGCTGCACCTGGACGCCCAGTTCGAGCTGGCCACCCCGTCGGGTGTCCTCTACGCCACCAGCGCCGTTCACGTCAGCGGCAAGGTGCTCGACATCGAGCCGGATGGCACCGAACTGCGCATGCAGGGCCCGGACACCGCTCTGGTCGCCCAGGACGGCACGCCTCGGGCGCGGCTGTCCGACGTCCAGCTCGTCATGCGTCGCTCGATCGTCGGAACCGAGGCGCACGTCTCGGGAGCCGGCCAGCTGGTGCGCAGCTGAGACAGGCAGTCGCAAGCTAGCTGGTCAGCACTAGCAAGGCTGCTCATGGGGCGGGACGAACTCACGTTCTCCCGCCCCATGAGAGATGTCGGTAACCGATGAGCGCAAAGGCCGAAAGTGAGCGGGGGCCAGATGTTGTTCGCAGCCGGATCCGTCCGCGACATCTCGGTGCACGCGATCAAGCTGTGCGGCCTCACCTGGAGCGGCCAGTCACTCTGGTTCTCCGACGCCGTCACGAACCGGATCATGGCGCTGGACCCGCAAACCGGCGAGGTGACCCGGCGAATCTCCTGCCCCGGCGTCCGCGGAGATCTGACCACGATCGACGGCTACCTGATCCAGGTGGTCGGGGACGACATGACGCTGCGGGTGATCGACCCCGACACCGAGGCGATCGTGCAGGAAGTGCCGAACCCCAGGCCGGGCCACGTGCTGTGCGGGTTGGAGGCCACCCATGACGGCATGTGGCTGGGATTCGAGGACCTTCGGGTGATGGACCTGCGCCGCACCGGTGGAGCCGGTCTCATCGACTGCTTTCCGATCGCGCACCCGGTGGCCGGGCTCACGGTGTCTGATCGCTACCTGTTCTACGCCGACCGCCGCGGCGGGATCATCCACGTCATGGACCTGGCGCTGCGGCGCGAGGTCGCGGCCATCGACGTCAACGGCAACCCGACGGGCATCACCTGGGACGGCAGCCAGATCTGGTACTGCGACTACGCCACGCTGCAACTGCGGGCCATCGAGGTACCGGGGATCCTCACGTGGTGAGCGCGCTCGACCTCCGGCAGCGCAGGATCGGCGGCGCGAGAACCGCCGGCGCGAGACTCGCCGGCGTGAGGACTGCCAGGTCGAGGACCGGCGGCACGAGGACCGCCAGTACGCCGATGGGGACGCACAGCCGTGCGCGGGTGGCGCTGCGAGCGGTCCGGCTGCTGGCGCTGAGCTTGGCGGCGCTGGTTCCGACGGTCCTCAGCAGCCTGCTGCTGGCCACGGTGAAAGGCCGCCCCGCGGGAGTCCGGCACGCCTGGCGACAGCTCACCCTACTGCTGGAGCTACTGGGGCCGGCCTTCGTCAAGGCCGGTCAGGTAGTCGCCACCCGCCGCGACCTGCTGCCGCCGGTCGCCTGCGATCAGCTTTCGACGTTGCAGGAATCCTCATCACCGATGAGCGGCGCGCAGGCCCGGCGCGCGCTCGAAGCCGCCTTCGGCGCCCGAGCGCACGAGCTCTTCGAACAGGTCGAGTACGCCGCCGTGGCCAGCGGCAGCGTCGCGTGTGTCTACCGAGCGCGACTGGCCTCCGGCGCCGAAGTGGCGCTGAAGCTCCGCCGCCCGGGTATCGAGACCTCCATGGCGCTCGACCTTCGGCTTATCCGGGCCGGATCGCGCGTGATCGCCGGACTGCCGCCGTTCCGAGGCATTCCGGTGACCGCCGTCGTAGAGCACGCGTGCGCCGCGGTGTTCGGGCAGTTGGACTTCGATCGCGAGGCCGAGAGCCTGAGCCTGCTGCGCGACAACCTGGCCACCGTGCCGAGGGTGTGGGTGCCGAAGGTCGACAGGGACCTCTCGACGCGGTCCTGCATCGTGATGGAGTTCATCGACGGCCTCGAGCTCGACGCCGCCCAACGGTGCTCGGCGGCGAACCGGCGCAAATTCGCCGCCTCCGCCCTCACCGCCATCTATCACATGCTGTTCGTCGACGGGTTCGTGCACTGCGACATGCACCCGGGCAACCTCTACTTCACCGAGTCCGGCCACGTCGTCGTCCTGGATGCCGGGTTCAGCGTTCAGCTGACCGACCGGTTGCGCCGGCTGTTCGCCGACTTCTTCCTGAACATGGCGCTGGGCGAGGGGATCCGGTGCGCGGAGATCGTGGTCGAGAGTGCCGAGGAGGCCGGGCCCGGCGCTGACATCGACGGGTTCATCGTGCAGATGGCCGACCTGGTCGATCGCAATCACCGGGTGCCGGCCAAGGACTTCAGCCTGATGCGATTCGCGACCGAGATGTTCGACCTGCAGCGCGGGCATGGCGTGCACGCCGCGCCGGAGTTGATCTTTCCGCTGCTCTCGCTACTCGTGATCGAGGGAACCATCCGAGACCTGGACCCGGACGTGGACTTTCAGGAAGTCGCCCGACCGATGCTGATGCAGGGCAAGTTCGGCCAGCGCTGAGCCGGATCTCCAGGTCGCGTGGGCCATCGAGGACGGCCGTCCGGTGGGCTCACCGCGACACCGCCGAGACGTCGAAGTCCCGCACCCGCAGCGCGGGCATCGCCACCCGGGTGACGTGCTCACCCCATTCGCGCGGCAGCGTCGGCTCGCTCCGGCCGACCTCGCTCACCCGGCCCAGCAGCTCGACCGGGCTCTCGTTGAAGCGGAAGTCGGGCAGCCTGGCCACCACCTCACCATGCTCGACGAGATACCCGCCGTCCCGGGTGAGGCCGGTGACCAGCAACCGCTGGGGATCGACGTCGCGCAGGTACCAGACCGAGGTGACCAGCAGGGCTCGCTCGGTACGCGCGATCAGCTCCGCCAGCGCGGCGTCACCGCCGCCCTCCAGCACCAGGTTGGCTATCTCGGCGCTCGGGTGCTGCCCGGTGAGCCGCGCCGTCCGCCGGGTCTGGACCAGCGCGGTGAGGACGCCGTCGGTGATCCAGCTGGTGGGCCGCAGTGGCAGGCCGTTGTCCAGGACGGACGTCCGATCGGTGGACGCGCGGGTGAGCAGGACCGGCGCGCACTCCAGTCCCGGCTCAGCGGGGTCGCTGCGCAGCGTCAGGGCGGCCGGGCTGAGCCGTTGCCCCAGCAGGGCGCCGCCGCCGGAACGGCTGAAGGGTCCCTGCCCGCCGGCCGCCTCGCCGGCTCCGGCCGCCTGGTACAGCTGCAGCATCAGGTCGGCGACGGCGGCCGGCGCCAGCAGCACCTCGTACTTTCCCGGCCAAAGCTCGGCACGGCGGGACGTCCAGCCGAGCTGCTGGTCGAGCTGGGCGCGAAGTGAGCCCACGTCGAGGTCCGCGACGCACGCCGTGCCCACGCCACGCCAGGCCGAGGCCCCGGCTCGGGTGGCGACCAGGTCGAGGAGTCCCCTGGGCTGCTCGTGACGCAGCAGCAGGCCGCTGGAGGACGCCAGGTAGGTCGTGCTCACCTGCTGCTCGGCGTAGCCGGAGAGGCTGGAGCGCGGTGAGCCGGCGCGCTCGATGGCAGCGCCCGCTTTCGCCGCGAACCGGGCCAGCACCCCGGCGTCCGACTCGGCCGGCGGCAGGGCCCAGTCCTCGGCCGCCGAGCCGGTGATCAGCGATTCGGCCGGCTCTGCGCAGTCACCGCGGGCGGCCTGCTTCGCCCTGGCGACCAGATCCTCCAGCGAGGAATCGTCCAGTGCTCCGGAGTGCGAGGCGACCCCGGCGGACGGGCCGCGGACACACACCACGGTGAACCGGCGCGAGCGGGCCGCGCCATTGGTGGTCAGCGAGTCGGCTGCCCAGCGGACGTGCACCGTGCTGCTGTCCTCGGCGATCGCGACGCAGTCGTCGCAGTCGGCGGCCAGCCGCAGGGCTGTGAGCGCCAACTCCTGCGGGCTCCGGGCCGCCGGCGCGCGCTGCTCGTCCAGCGCTGTTCTCGTGGCCGGCGCGGCCCTCATCGCCGGCGCGGTCCTCATGACCGGCGCTCCCCGCCGACCCGCTCGACCCGGACGCCGCTGAACACGGCGGCGGGGCAGCCGTGACTGGCGGCGGCCACCTGCACCGGTTGGCCCTTTCCACACAGGTCAGCGCCGAAGAGCCCGTACGTGGCAGGGCCGCCCAGCGCGGCCAATCCGCCCCAGAACCCGGTCGTCTCGCCCTGATAGGCGACGCCGCTGAGCTGGCCGTCGAGGCGGCCGGAACGGATCCGGTGACAGCGCTGCGCCGTGAACTGGAAGTGCTCGCGCCGCGGATCGATGGACCAGCTGTTCGCCCCGGCGAGGTAGATGCCGTCCTCCACCCCCGAGATCAGCCC